>CAIUCF010000025.1 GCA_903897565.1 uncultured Rhodospirillales bacterium
CGACCCGGTTGAGCGGCGCCTCGGTGCTCTTGGTCCCGACCAGGCTCTTGTAGACCTTGCGCTTGGTCAGGTTGAGACCGCCGCTCTCGGCACCCTTGGCGTGGCAGACGACGCAATTCTGGTCGAAGATCGGCTGGACCTGGGCCGAGAGGCTGACCGGATCGGCAGCGGCGGCGCCGCTGCCGAGGACGAATACGGCCAGCGCCGCCAGGAGGGGATAGGCAGGCAGCTGCATCAGACGGTCTTCGCCGTTTCGCGCGCGGCATTGGCGCCGGCGAGGTAGCCGAAGGTCAAGGCCGGGCCGATCGTGCCGCCGCCGGCCCAATAGGCCTGACCCGCGGGCGAGGCGATGCAGTTGCCGGCGCCGTAGAGCCCAGGGATGGGATTGCCTGCGGCATCCTCGACCTGTGCCTTTTCGTTGATGATCGGCCCGCCCTTGGTATCGAGCGTGCCGGCGCCGAGCACGGCGGCGTAGTACGGCCCCTTCTCGGCGATCGGGTACATCGTGATGTTGGGATAGGGGTTCTCGACCGGCTTGCGGCCATAGAGATGAAACGCCACCTGCGACGGCGTCTCGCCGCGGGCGAATTCCGGATCGGCGCCTTTGACGGCATAGCCGTTGTAGCGCGTGATGGTTTCCTTGAGATTGTCGAGGAAGGCGGAGTCGAGCTTGACGCCACCGGTATGGGGGGAGAGCTTCTCCAGCCGGGCCGCGATATTGGCGCTGAGTTCCTCGATCGTCGCGCCCTCGATGACGTGATCGGCCTTGGTGCCGGCCGGCGGGATCGGGTTGCTGCCGGCGAACAGGGTATTGTTGCGGTCGTCCCAGATCATCAGGCCGAGATGGTTGGGGTATTCCGCGCGTACCGAGTCCCAGTAGAAATGGGCCTGGGTGCGCTCGTCATACTGGCCCTTCTCGTTGAAGAAGCGCTTGCCGAAGCGATTGACCTGGATCGAGCTGTCGCCGCCCGTGGTCCAGACATCGGCCGGGACGCTGCGGGTCTTGAGCGCCGTTTCGACCACGACCTGCGCCCACCAGGCGTTCTGGGTATTGCCGAGCCGGGCGCCGGCCGCGCCGCCGACGCGAATGAAATCGCCGGTGCTGCCGGGTGCGGCGCAACCGCCCCAGATATGGCCCTTGAGGAAGCGCGCGCAGAGATCCGGGTCATGGGTGAAGCCGCCCGAGGCGAAGATCACGGCCTTGTTGGCGCGGATGCTGATGGGTGCGTCGTCACCGCGATCGACCTCGACACCGGCGACCTCGCCGTTGGTGTTCTTGAGCAGGCTGAGGACTTCGTATTCGGTGAAGACCTTGACGCCGAGCTTGTCGAAGACGGCGTGGAGCTGGCGCAGCAGTTCGGCGCCGTTGCCGCCGCCCATCGGATGATAGGCATGCTCGGGATGGCCGGTAACGTCGGGCACCAGGCCGCGGCCGCGCGGCGCCTTGTTTTCGGCGAGCTGCGAATAGTAATCGGGGAAATTCTTGCCGTCCCAGGACTTCCAGTTGAAGATCTTGAGCGCGCCGGCTGCCATCAGTTTTTCGACCACCGGGCTGGAATTGTCGTAGAAGGTGGCGATCAGCTTGTACTCGCGCTCGCTGATGCCGAGATGGGCGTCGGTCGGATCATAGCGGGTCGGGAAGGACAGCCGCACCATGTAGCGCAGCGCGTCGGCGCGGTCGTCGACGACGCCCTGCGCCCGCATCAGCGGGTTGTTCGGAGTCCAGAACACGCCGTCGGATTTCAGGGTGGTGCCGCCGAGGAAGGGCATCTTCTCCAGCATGATCACCGAGGCGCCGTTGGTCGCCGCGGCGACGGCGGCGGAGGAGCCGGCGGCGCCGCTGCCGACGATGACGATATCGGCGGTCATTTCCCATTTGCGGCCCTTGGTCGAGCCCGGCTGCGGATGGCTCGCGGTTTCGGCCTGCGCCGCCGTCGCGGCGAGCGAGCCGATGGCCAGCGCCGAACCGCCGGCCACGGCCTTCAGCGCGTCACGACGGCTCGGTGCGGGGGACGAATTGCGGGTCTTGGTGTCCTCGGACATGGCGGTCTCCTCCCTTATCCCCGTATATTTTCGACGGGGCTATTCTTGGTCGTTACCGCGCGTTTTAGCACAGGCATGGCCAATTTTGCAGGGTTTCGACAACCGGTCGAAGAAATTCAGGGTGCCCCGATCATCTATGCGCCGATCATGATATCCCGCGCAGGAAATCGATATGCAGGCGGTTGAATTCAGGGGCATTCTCGAATTGCGGCCAGTGGCCGCAGCCGTTCATGACGACGAATTTGGCGCTCGGGATCATGTCGGCGATCTGCTTGCCTTCCTCCGGTGTCGCGGTCGGATCATGCGAGGTCCAGACCACTAGTGTGGGCGCCTTGATCGAGCGGTATTGTTCGGCGGTGATCATGTTGGCGCGGCGGATCTCCATCTCCTGCAGGCACATGATCTGCTGCATCGCCTTGGCGAAGCCGGGCTGGGCGTAGATCGCGCGCCGGGTCTCGATCAGATCGTCATTGACCATGCTCTTGTCGTGCATGAGGAATTCGAGCCGCGCCTTGATCCGCGCCCAGCTCGGGTCCTGCGCCGCCTCGTTGGACAGCGCCTTGATCCGGGTCATGACCTCGGGATGGGCGGTCCAGCCGCCCGAGGTGTTGAGCACGAGGCGGTCGATCACGTTGGGGTGATGGACGGCGAGATATGTGGCGACCCAGCCGCCGAGCGATTCACCGCTGATATGGGCGCGCGAGCGGCCGAGGACCTTGATGGCGTCGAGGACGTGCTGGGCGTAGTCCTTGATCTGGTATTGAATATCCGGCTTGTCGGTCCAGCCGTGGCCGAGCATGTCGATGGCGACCGTCCAGAAATGCTCGCCATGGGCGCCGAGGTTGCGGGTGAAGGCTTCGGCATGGCCGCCGACGCCGTGGAGCAGCAGCAGCAGCGGCTTGGCCGGGTCGCCGGACATCAGGTAACGGGTCTTGATGCCGCCGATATCGAGATAGCCCTGGGCGAAGATCACGCCCTTGAGATCGGACCAGAGGCTGCGGAAGGCGGGGGCTTGGGGATCGCTCATGGGGCTGGCTCTTTCCTGATGCCGGGGCGCTGCGGCCCGCTTTTTTGCCGCTGTCATCGACGGCTTGGTCGTGATATGAATACTAGCATGTTAGTTGCGAGTCAATCGCGCGCGGAGAGGGAGAAATCGCCATGATCGTCGGCGCCGTCTGCATGAGCCATACCCCCTTGCTTGACAAGGCGCGCACCGATTCGGCGGTCGAGCGGGAGTTCGAGGCGGCGCTGGTCAAGGTAGCGGCCCAGATCGAGGTCTGGGCGCCGGATCTGACGGTCGTGTTCTTCCCCGACCACTTCAACGGCTTCTTCTATGATCTGATGCCGCCCTACTGCATCGGCGCGCGGGCCAGTTCGATCGGGGATTACGGCACCGCGCCCGGCGTGCTCCAGGTGCCCGAGGAGTTGGCCGTCGCCTGCGCGACCGCCTGCCGCGATGCCGGCGTCGACGCCGCGCTGTCCTATCGGATGCGGGTCGATCACGGCGCCGTGCAGCCGCTCGAACTGCTGTCGCGCGGTCACCAACTGGGCAAGGTCCTGCCGATCTTCATCAATTGTGCGGCACCGCCTTTGCCCCGCTTCGCCCGCATCCGCGCCCTCGGGGAGGCGGTCGGGCGCTGGGCCGAGGGGCTCGACATCAAGGTGATGATGCTGGCCTCCGGCGGGCTCTCGCACGACCCGCCTTTGCCGATCATGGCGACGGCCAAGCCGGAAGAGCAGGCGGCGCTGATCGACAATCGCGGGCTCGATCATGCCGGGCGGATGGCGCGGCAGTACCGCGTATTCTACGCCCGCTTCGCCTATGTCGCGGGGACGAGCC
>CAIUCF010000026.1 GCA_903897565.1 uncultured Rhodospirillales bacterium
GCGCGCAGCACCAGGTTCTCGGCGGGATCGCCGAGCAGGATATCGCCGAACGGGCCGTCGAGCCGCAGGTTGAGCTCGTCGGCTGCGGTCACCGCGACCGAATCGCCAAAGGCGGTGAAGGTGACGAGGCTGTCGAGCAGGTGATAGCCGTCGGCTCTGCGGCCCACGACCTGGAGCGTCAGGTTGAGCTTGGCGGGCGCCGTCTCGGTGATGGTCACGGCAGCTTCTTGGCCTCGAGCTTGGCGCGGATCGCCTTGGCGAGGTCGGCATCGGGCGAGAGGCTGAGAGCCCGGCGCCATTGCAGCATCGCCTCCGCCTTCTGGCCGCAATGCCAATAGGCATCGCCGAGATGGTCGTTGATCTCGGCATTGCCCGGCGCCAGCAGGGTCGCCTGCTCGAGCGAGGCCTTGGCCTTCTCATATTTCTTGAGATGGTAGTCGGCCCAGCCGAGGCTATCGACATAGGCGGCGGTGTTGGGCGAGAGCGCGACGGCCTTCTCGATCAACTCGCGGGCCTCGGCGAGCTTCTCGTCGCGGATGACCAGGGCGAAGCCGAGATAGTTGAGCAACACCGGATCGCGGAAATAGGTCATGGCCTGGCGCAGGTCGGCCTCGCCCTCGCGCCAGTGATTGCCCTGTTCGCGCGCTGCGCCGCGGCTGAAATAGAGCTGCCAGAGTTGCGGCTTCGGCGCGTCGGGGCCGATCAGTTCGAGCGCCTTGCTATAAGCGGCGATGGCCCCGTCCTGGTCGCCGGTGGCGCGCAGGAGATCGCCGAGGATGATCTGCGGCTCCGCCTCCTTGGGCCGCGCCGCGATCATCGGCCGGATCACGGCCAGCGCGTCGGCGGTGCGGTGGAGCTTGATCAGTAACTGCGCATCGGCAATCCGGGCGGCCCAGGACAGCGGTGCCGAGGGGGAAATCGCGTGATAGGCGGCGCGCGCCTCGGCGACCCGATCGCGGGCGGCGTAGCTTTCGGCGAGCGCGAATTGTGCCTGCGGATAATCCGGGCGCAGCACGAGGGCCAAACGGGTCGCCAGCAGCGCGACTTCGGGGATATTGGCGCTGCCCGCGATGCCGGCGACATCGAACATCGCCTCGGCGAGGCCCTGGTTCGCGGTCGCGATGACCCGGGCCGGCTTTCCCGCCGACAGCACGGGCGCGATCCCGATATTGGCGCCGCTGCCTTGGGTGAATGCCCGGTAGAGATCGGCGGCGTCGTCGCGCTTGCCGCTGCGCTCCAGGAAATTGCCGGCCAATTCGATCAGCCGCAACGGCGGTGTGCCCATCGCCAGCGCCGCGCGATAATCGCGGTCGGCGGCGCCGTCCTGATTGGCGAGATCTTCGATCAGGGCGCGGTGGATCAGCGCGAGGCCGGCAACCTGGGGATCGCGGCTGATCGGCGCCAGCGCCTCTTCGAGCCCTTCCGGCATCTCCGGCTTTTCCGCCGAGGCACTCCAGGCGTTGAGCATGCTGCTGAACAAGACGAACAAGCCCTGGCTGGGCAGGCGCGCGGCCAGTGCCCTGGCCTCCTTGGCATGACCCTGCTTGAAGCTCACGACGGCGAGGACGAGATTGGCCAGCGGATTATCCGGTTCGGCCTTGGCGATCTGGCGGGCCAGCGGCACGGCCAAGTCCATGCGTCCGGCATTGACGACGATCTGCAGGCTGCGCGCCGCGACCGCGCTGTTGCCGGTGCTGTTGCGCAGGATCAGGTTGTAATAGCTGAGCGCGGCGAGATCGTCGTGATGGCGCACGGCGAAATTGCCGGCGAGATAGGCGCCGAACGGCGAGCGCGTCGGCACCGGCGGTTTGGGTACGCTGCCGCCGGTCAGGGCGTAATGCGGACCCTCGGCGACCGAGGCCGCGGAGCCGCCGCTGGCGCAGCCGGTGACGAGCCCGGTGATCAGGCACAACGCGGGCAACAGCCCTGAGCGACGCGGACGGAGGCGGCGGAAACGGGGAGGGCTCAAATTTTCGATCACGCGGGTCACATCACTCGGGCGGCCTGGTGAACGCTTCCGTCTCGGCGGAGTCGTTCTCTCCGCTTCTTATTGCCGATCCGGCCCGTCCCATATAGTGATTTTATCGCGCGAACGCCGCCAGGGGGCGAGGTGCGAGGGCTCAACGGACATGATCGACCTGCTGATAGACTGGTACGCCGCGATGGGCGTCGATGAGGCGATCGGCGATCTGCCGCTCGATCGCCTTGCGGCAAAGCCCGCGCCGCCGACCGAATCGCAGGTCGCGGTGACGCGGATACCAGCAGCGGCGGCGAGCGCACCCACTCCTGTGATCGCGGCGTCGCCCGCCGGGCTGGCGGCGCCGCTGTCGCGACCGGCCTCGGCGGCGACGATGGCATTGGCCGACCA
This sequence comes from uncultured Rhodospirillales bacterium, assembly GCA_903897565.1. Classification (GTDB taxonomy): domain Bacteria; phylum Pseudomonadota; class Alphaproteobacteria; order ATCC43930; family CGMCC-115725; genus CAIXXC01. The sequence goes on from CAIUCF010000026.1 coordinate 2,369, forward strand.
TCTGCTGGCGGCGCGCCAGGCCGCCGCTGCGGCGACGAGTCTCGATGCCCTGCGCCAGGCCGTGACCGAGTTCGACGGCTGCAGTCTGAAGGCGACGGCGACGCATACCGTCTTCGCCGACGGCAACCCCGCGGCGCCGCTGATGCTGATCGGCGAGGCCCCGGGCGCCGACGAGGATCGCATCGGCCGCCCCTTCGTCGGCGTCAGCGGCCAGCTGCTCGACCGTATGCTGGCGACGATCGGTGTCGACCGCGACAGCGCCTATATCACCAACGTCCTGTTCTGGCGTCCGCCCGGCAACCGCAAGCCGACCGACGCCGAAATCGCCCTGTGCCGGCCCTTCGTCGAACGCCATATCGCACTGGTCAGACCCCGTATCCTAGTATTGGTCGGCGGCACGGCGAGCGCCGCCCTGATGCCCGGAAGCGAAGGAATCACAAGGCTCAGGGGCCGCTGGTTCGACCTCGCGGTGAACGGGGTTAAGGAAACCTTTACAGCAACTGCCATGTATCACCCGTCGTTTTTGCTTCGATCACCAGACCGAAAGAGAGAAGCCTGGGCTGATCTTCTTAATGTCAAGGCGAAGCTAAAAGAAGATACGTAGTACAGGTGCGGTATTCATAAATAGAGATATAGTATAGAATACAGTATATTTCTTTATGGATTTTTTTGCTTGAATTTTTAAAAACCTTACCTCATATTCCCCGCCATGATTTCGGTGGAAGCGCGTGCCACATCTTTAATGATTTGGCAAAGACACAAAACCGCTGCCCTGGCGTTGGTCCTGTCCCTCGGTTGGACGGTGGCCGCTCAGGCGGGGCAGGCGTCCGAAGCAGCCGTGCCGGGTTCCCCGGCCGTCTCCTATCAATCTTACCCGGCGGGTTCTGGCACGGCCGCTACAGCCATGCCTGCGATGAATGTGCCGCAGATCCTGTCGGCCAGCGATTCCGAGCATTACGCCGCCGCGTTCGCGCTGCAGGAATCCGGCGACTGGGCCGGCGCCGACCGCCACATGACGGCGATCCATGACCGCGTGCTGGTCGGAACGCTGTTGGCGCAACGCTATCTGAGCCCTGATTTCAAGACGAGTCTGGCGCAGGCGCGGGAATGGCTGGCGACATATCGCGACCAGCCGGAAGCCCACGCGATCTGGGCCCTGGCCCGCCACAAGGCGCCGCGCAAGGCGGCGTCGCTGCCCCGCCCGGCGACCGGTGCGGATGCCGCGGCGGTCGATGACGGCGACGGCGCCGTGCGCCTGCCGACCGAGCCGGCGATCCCGAAGCTGCAGCCGCCGTCACGCTACACCGCGGGTCTGCGCGCCTGGCGCGCCCATGATTTCCGTCAGGCCGCCGGGGATTTCGAGGCGGTCGCGCGGTCGTCCTCTGCCGGTGGCTGGTACATCGCCGCGGGTGCCTTTTGGGCGGCACGCACGCATCTCGTGATGCGGGAGCCGGAACAGGTCGACGCCTGGCTGGAAATGGCGGCCAACCAGCCGCGCACGTTCTACGGCCTGCTCGCTCATCGCATGCTCGATGAAGACGAGCGCGACGTGCAGTTCGCCTCCCAGCCGCTGTCGTCCAAGGAAGAAACCCTGCTGCGCGCCCTGCCCGGCGGTCGCCGCGCCCTGGCGCTGGTGCAGATCGGCGAGACCGATCGTGCCGAGTCGGAATTGCGCGTGCTCGCGGTCCATGCCTCGGCGGCCCGCGCCAATGCCATCGTCGCGCTCGCCGACATCACGCAGATGCCGTCGCTGTGCATGGCGCTCGGGCCCCGCGTCTCGGATGCCCGCCGCCGGGTCGACGCGCTCTACCCGGTGCCGCGCTGGCAGCCGCGCAAGGGCTACACCGTCGATCGCGCGCTGATGTTCGCGCTGATGATGCAGGAGTCCAATTTCGACGCCGAGGCCGAAAGCGGCTCGGGCGCCGCCGGGTTGATGCAGCTGATGCCGCGTACCGCGCGTGACGTCGCGCGACGCAGCGGCATCCATCTGCGCAGCGTCAGCGACCTCGTCGATCCCGAGCTGAACCTCAGCCTCGGCCAGGAATTCGTGCGCCAGCTGCTGTCGCACGAGGAAGTCCACGGCAACCTGATCCTGATGCTCGCGGCGTATAACGGCGGCACCAGCGCGCTGGACCGCTGGCGCAATGCGCCGCAGTATCGCGACGACCCGCTGCTGTTCGTCGAGAGCCTGCCGCGCCAGGAGACCCGGCTCTATGTCGAGCGCGTGCTGACCAATATGTGGATCTATCGCGAGCGGCTCGGCCAGCCGGTGCCCGATCTCGACGAGCTGGCGCAAAACCAATGGCCGACCTATGTTTCGCTGAACCAGGTCGCGATGGCCAGGACGGCGCGCCCCTAACGCAGGGACCGCTTGCCCTGGCGGACGAGCCGCCAGGAGAGAGTGCACACGATGTCCCGGATCGACGAATCCCGCCCCTTCCTGCCCGTCCAGATCGCCGTGCTGACGGTCTCCGATACCCGTACCGCGGCGGATGACCGTTCCGGCGACACGCTCGCCGAGCTGATCGGCCGTGATGGCCATGTCGTGGCGGCGCGGGCGATCGTGGCCGATGATCAGGCGCGGATCACCGCACAGTTGCGGGCATGGATCGCCGATCCCGAGATCGACGTGGTGCTGGCGACCGGCGGCACCGGGGTGACCGGGCGCGACGTTACCCCCGAAGCCTTCCACCAGGTCTACGAGAAGGAAATTCCCGGCTTCGGCGAGCTGTTCCGCTGGCTCAGCTTCGCCAAGATCGGGACCTCGACGATCCAGTCGCGCGCCACCGCCGGGGTCGCCGGCGGTACCTACCTGTTCGCGCTGCCCGGCTCGCCCGGCGCCTGTCGCGACGCCTGGGAGGACATCCTCCGCCTGCAGCTCGACAACCGGCATCGACCCTGCAACTTCGTCGAGCTGATGCCGCGCCTGACCGAGCGCTGAGCCGGTTCCCGAGACGTTTTGCCGCAACGGCGCTTGGTCGGAATGTAGGACAGTAATACCGCGATCGCCGATAGTCGGCGCATGACATCACGTATTCCCCGTCGCTTTTTCGCCCGGCTCCCTCACATCGCTCTGATCGCACCACTGGCCCTGCTGGCGGCGCCGGCCGGGGCCAGCGACGGCTATTTCGGCCAAGGCTACGGCGTGGTCGCCAAGGGCATGGCCGGTGCCGGCATCGCCTATGCCGGAGAAGCATTGTCGATCGTCGCCAACCCGGCCGCAACCGTCTCGCTCGGCAATCGCGCCGAGGCCGACATCCAGTTCGTCAAGATCATCCGCGGCAGCGCGATCAGGGGCAACGCCCTCGGCCCAGACGGCAGTTACAGCGGCAACGGCATTCGTCGCTTCGGCATTCCCGAAGCGGCAGTGACCTATCAGCTCGGGCCGCGCTGGGCGACCGGGATCGCGCTCTACGGCAATGGCGGGCTGAATACCAAGTACAGCGACAATCCCTACGCACGGTTCGGCGCCAGCGGCACCGCCGGCACCAACATGGCGCAGGCCATTATCTCGCCGACCCTCGCCTACCGCATCGCGGAGAACCACAGTATCGGCGTCGCGCTCAACATCGCCTTCGAGCAAATCGAGGTCTATGGGCTCAAAGCCTTCGGGGCGTTCTCGCAGTCGCCCGAGGCGGTATCGAATCGCGGTATCGACAACGCCACCGGCGTCGGTGTCCGCATCGGTTATGCTGGCCGGCTCACCCCATGGCTGGCGGTCGGGGCGATGTGGCAGTCGGTGACCTATACCGACTCCTTCGGCAAGTATAAGGGGCTGCTCGCCGACGGCGGCAATCTCAACATTCCGTCTACATACGGCGCCGGCCTCGATGTCACCCCGATCGCCGGGCTGGACATCGCGCTCGACGTCACCCAGATCAATTTTCACGACATCGATTCCAACGGTAATCCGATCGCCGGGCTATTCGCGGGCCAGAAGCTCGGCAGTGCTGGCGGGCCCGGCTTCGGCTGGCGCGACTGCACGGCCATCAAGGTCGGCGTCAACTGGCATGCGACCGAACGGCTGCAGCTGCGAGTTGGTTACCATCACGCTTCGGAACTGATTCCGGAGAGCCAGACCTTCTTCAACATCATCTCGCCCGGGGTGATGCAGCATCAGTACACTGCCGGCGCCTCCTGGGCGTTGTCGTCACGGTGGCAGCTTTCCGCCGCCGGCAATTATTCACCCTCGGTGACGATCTACGGCACGCCGAATTCGATCCCGGCGGCGTTCGGCGGCGGCGCCGCCAACATCCACCTCAGCGAATACGGCCTGACCACGGGCGCCGAATATCGATTCTGAGTGGTTCAGCCGGCGGCGAAGCTCATCGTGAAGACGGCGCCGCCGTCCGGCGCATTGGTCGCCGCCACCTTGCCGTGGTGGTGGCTGACGATGGTGCGGACGATCTCGAGCCCGAGGCCCGCCCCGCTCTCTTCGGTTTCCGGATGACGCCAGAAGCGATCGAAGACATGGTCGATATCCGCGGGATCGATCCCGGGGCCATGGTCACGTACCGAGATCGTCGGACCCGGACCGGCGGTGACGTCGATGAGCCCGGAATCGCCGCCATATTTCAGCGCATTGTCGATCAGATTGCCCAGCGCCCGGCCGAGCGCCGCGGCATCGCCGGCGAGGCTCTGGTCGCCGCCGCGGTCGTAGAACCGGATCTCGCCGTTGCGTTCATGGATCAACGGCGTGGTGCGGGCGACGATGTCACGGGCGACGGCGCCGAGATCGACGTGTGACAGCGTGGGCGGCTTCAGCGACTCGGCCTTGGCGAGGTCGAGCATCTGATTGACGAGCCGCGTCATGCTGACGAGATCCGACTGCAACTGTCGACGCAGGGCCGGGGGCTCGACCTCGTCGACGGCGAGCCGCAGGATTGCGATCGGGGTGCGCAATTCATGGGCCACCTGCGCGGTGAAATCGTCGAGCTTGCCGATCGCGGCATCGATGCGGTCGAGCGCGCCGTTGAAGCCTTGCACCAGCGCGCGGACCTCGCGGGGGGCGGTTGGGACGGTCAGGCGCTGTCCCCCGGGCGTCGCCTTCAATGTATCGGCCTCGCGGACGGCGCGGCGCAGCGGCAGCAGCAGCCGGCGCACGACCGTGGCCGTGAAGATCGCCATCACCACGATCAGGGGGATCATCGGGCTGACGACGTGGTCGCCCAGTTCCTTGATGATCGCCGGGCCGTAGGCGGCCCAGCTTTCGATGACGAAGGAGAGTCGTATCCATCGGCCCGAGCCACCCTCGCCGAGGTGACGGACGCCGGAAATGCGGACACCTCTGCTCGTCTGCACACGCTCGGTCCAGGATAGCAGGGCGTCGCCTGTCGCCAGGGCACCGATCGTGTCGGGGGGCGTCGCGGTGACGCTCGCCGTCCAATTCCCGACCCCGCGCGGCGCCGGGAGCCTCGCAATCTGGTCGATCGGGGTTGCGAAGACTCGGGCGGCCTGCAGATCGACGAGATCTTCCGCGAGTCCGTCGGTCTCGTTCGCGTAGTCCCAGAACACCAGGCCGGCGTCGAAAATGGCGAAGACGATGAGGATCAAGGCCAGTCGTCCCGCGATCTGGCGGAAGAGTGTCGGGCCCTCGTTGCCGAAATCCATCAGGCAAGGTCGCCTTCTCGCGCCGTGGCGATATAGCCGATGCCGTGGACCGACCGCAGCTGCAGCGTCGCGCCGGCTTCCGCGAGACGGCGACGCAGCCGCGATACCGTGGCGTCCAGGGCGTTGCCGCTGACGGCCTCGTCCATGCCGTACAACGATTGCTCGAGCACGGCGCGCGGCACGACATTGCCCTCGCGCCGCAAAAGCGATTCCAGCAGCGCGACCTCACGGCGGCGCATCGGCTGCGTGACGCCGCCGATCGTGACGTCACGGGTGGCGACGTCGAGGTTGACGTTGCCGGCCGATAATTGCTTGCCATGGACGAGGTTCGGGCGCCGTAGCAGGGCGCGACAGCGCGCGGCCAGTTCGCGGACGTCGAACGGCTTGACGAGATAATCATCGGCGCCGGTGTCGAGACCCTCGACGCGATGCTCGGGGCTGTCGCGCGCCGTCAGGACGAGGACGGGAGCGGTCCGGCCGAGGCCGCGCAGGTAGGGAATCACGGAGAGGCCGTCACCGTCGGGCAGCCCGCGATCCAGCAGGATCAGGTCGTAGTCGATCGCCGCACAGGCGTCGCGCGCCTCGGCACAGCTGGAAACCCCATCGACCGAATAGCCCAGGCGCTCAAGCTCGCGCCGCGTCAACCCGGCGAGGCGTTCATTGTCTTCGACCAGCAGCAGCCGCATCGCGATCAACCCTCGAGCCGCAGGATCGAACCCTGTCCCTGCTGCCCCTCTATGTCAGTTCTTGGTCAGAATTCAATGATAATCAAGGCGTCTGCGGCGGCTCTTGCTGTCGATTCGTGCAAGCGAGGGCTGTGATTGAACATTCGTCCAGAACCTTGGAGATCCATGATGCCGAAGATACTCCCGGCCGGCGCGGTGGCCGCCGTGTTCCGCGGCCTCGGCGTCACCAAGCACCGCAAGATCCGTGCGTAGCGGGAGATGGCGGGCCGACTTCCATTGGGGGAAATCCCTCTCGCGCTGAAC
>CAIUCF010000027.1 GCA_903897565.1 uncultured Rhodospirillales bacterium
CAGTACCCCCAAAATGATCACCTGCCTTGCCGGGGCAGCAAATGGACAATTGTAACCGCGCGTGATTGAATAAGATCGTCACCTGAATGGAATTTACCCGAACCTTGCTAAATGCGAACCCGACCATACCGACGGCCCGCAGCGTTGCGCTCGACATTCTCGGCAATGTCCTTCGCCGCAGGAGACCGCTCGATGACGCGATCGACGAGACCCCCGGGATCGTCCATCTCACGGCGCGCGACCGAGCCTTTGCGCGGCTGTTGGTAGGGACATCCCTCCGCCGCCTCGGGCAGATCGACATGCTGATCGCCCATTGCCTGGAGACGCCGCTGCCCCCGCGCGCCGCGCCGATCCACGACATGCTGCGACTGGGCATCACCCAGTTGCTGTTCCTGCGCACGCCCGCCCACGCGGCGGTGGCCACGACGGTCGATCTCGCGGAGATGCGCGGCTTCATCTCGCACAAAGGGCTCGTCAACGCGGTATTGCGCCGTCTTGCCCATGATGGCGCGGCGATGATCGAGCAGCAGGACGCCGCTTGGCTGAATACGCCGCGCTGGCTCTGGGAGTCCTGGACGACGGCCTATGGTGAGGAAAACGCCCGCGCCATCGCCGAGGCCCATCTTCACGAAGCACCGCTCGACATCACCACGCGGGCCGACCGCGCTGGCTGGGTCGAACGGCTTTCCGCGACTCTGCTGCCGACCGGCACCCTGCGCCGCGCCAGCGGCGGCACCATCGCCAATCTGCCGGGCTATTCGGAAGGCGCGTGGTGGATCCAGGATGCCGCCGCGGCGATTCCGGCCACCTTGTTCGGCAAAGTTGCCGGCAAGACCGTCATCGACCTTTGTGCTGCGCCCGGTGGCAAGACCGCGCAACTCGCCGCGGCCGGCGCCAAGGTGACCGCTGTCGACCGCTCGCCCCGTCGCCTGGAGCGCGTCCATACCAATATGCTGCGCCTCGGTCTCAAGGCCGATACCGTCGCGGCCGATGCCATCACCTGGCGCCCGGAACAGCCGGCCTGGGGCGTCCTGCTCGACGCGCCCTGCACGGCGACCGGCGCCATCCGACGCCATCCGGACGTCGCGCATCTCAAGACCCCCGACGACGTCATCCGTCTCGCCGCCGTCCAGGAACGGCTGTTGCGCTCGGCGATCGAGGCGGTAGAACCCGGCGGCATGCTCGTCTACTGCACCTGCTCGCTGGAATCCGCTGAAGGCCCTGACCAGATCGAAAAGCTGCTGGCCTCCGGCGCCCCGGTTAAGCGGATGCCGATCAAGCCCGAGGAGTTGGGCGGCCTGCGCGAGATGATCACGCCGCAAGGCGATCTCCGCACCCTGCCGAGCCATCTCGCGGTCTATGACGGCATCGACGGTTTCTTCGCGTCCCGCCTGATCCGCGATCCGGGTTGAGTTCCGCGCCACGGTTTTCCCGGCTTCTCCGTCGGAAATCGTGACGGTATGACATTTCCGATCCTCGTCGTTCTGCCCTTCCTGGTCGCGTTGGCAAGTGCGCTCGCCAGCTTCGCCGTGTTGCGCGCAATCCGGCGCAATCCGCCGCCGCGGCAGGGGCGGAGCCGCAAGAAGGCGGCGGATCTGGTCCCGCAGGGCGGCGGCCTTGCGGTCGTGCCCGTGCTGTCCGCCGCTTGGCTCATCTGCACCATGCTCGGTGTCGCGCCGTCGGGTGCCGGGATTGCCGCCCTCGCGATCGCGGGATTGGCCGCACTCTCGCTTCAGGACATGCGAATCGGCCTCCCCCCGCTCTACCGCTACACGGCCCAGGCGATCGCGGTCGTCGTCGGGCTGATTTTCCTGCCGGGATCGGGCCACGTGTTCCACGGGTTGCTGCCGGTGACCCTCGATCTGATCGTTTCGACCGTTATCTGGATGGGCGCGATGCGGGCGATCCCCTGGAGCGATCGCGAGGAGGGGCTGACCGCGTTCTGGCTGATCGCGACCGGGATCGGCGCCGCGGCGGTCACGTTCCTTGCCGGCGACCGGGATTCGGGTGTGCTCGCCCTCGGTATCGCCGCGGCGGCTGTGGCAATCGGCTACCTGCCTTGGGCCTGGCCGCCGTCGCGTCTGCTGCTAGGCCCGGTGGGCACGATCCCGCTCGGCTACGCGCTGGCTTGGCTGGTGCTGTCTCTGGCCGGGCGCGGCCATTGGGCGGCGGCGCTGATCCTCGCGTCCCAGCCGCTTGGACGGCTGATCTGGGCCGGGCGCGCCTCCCTGATCGCCCGCCGAGCCTCGCAGCAGCCGCCAGCAGTACGGCCCCCGCGATCCAAGCAGAA
>CAIUCF010000028.1 GCA_903897565.1 uncultured Rhodospirillales bacterium
CGTGGTGCCGTCCGCCGCCGCAAAATTGTTGACGAATTGCACGCCACTGCTGCCGACGACGGTCCCACTCGCGACGCCGCCGATCTCAACGGATTGGTGGCCGCCGCTGAGTACTTCGGTGCCGATTGCCGTTCCGCCGACACTTTCGCTCGCGTCAAAGGCGAGATTGACGTTTTTTAGTTCAAGGATCGTGCCGGACGTGAGCCCGCCGGCCGACTCGAAGATGATCCCGCCATCGACCCGTGTGCCATTGGCGATCCCGCCGGACGAAATGAACTCCGAGCCGCCGCTCAGCAAATCCGCAGTGGTCCTGCCACCCGACAGTAGGATCTGCACGGTCTGCGTGAGCATCGCCGTCGCCGATGCATTGCCGCCGAAGGCGACCACCTGTCGGCCATTGCTGACGACCGTTCCGATCGTGTTGCCGCCGGAGACGACGAGTTCGATGCCACCGTTGACGACGGTCGCACCACTATCCATCTGGCCTGACGAGACGACCTCCGCGCGACCGTCAATGACCGCCGCCCCGCCCGGAGACGGCGTTGCAGCAATGATCCTCACCCCGCCGCCGCCATCGGGCGTCGTTACGAAGGAGAGGCTGCTGGTATCGCCGCCCAGCGCGATCGTTTCCTGGATCGTGCCATTGGTCGTAATCACAAGCTGGTGAGATGCATTGACGGTGGCCGAGTCCGCGAATGCGTAGGGAATAACGAGCGACGCCCCTTGATCCAACGTGACCGGCGTCGAGAGATTCCCGGCAGAAACGACGATCTCACCACCACTCAGCACGTGTGTCCCGCTGGCGGCGCCATACGCCCTCAGGACCCCGCCGCTGGCGATAATCGTCGCGACCGCGGTCGCTCCGGAGCTGAGCGACATGAAGCCGCCGGCATCGACGATGATCCCGCTCGCGGAGCCGCCCGAGTCGATGCTTAAGTTGCCGCCACTGCTGACGATGGCCCCGGATATCAGCCCGCCCGAGCCGACGGAGGCGTCGCCGCCACGGCTCATCACGGTGCCAACGGCCACGCCGCCGATATCGACGAACTCGAAACCGAAATCGTTCAAGACGGTATTGATCGCGACACCACCCGACCGGACGGTCTGATAGCCGCCGCTGACCCAGGCGGCCGTCGAACTGCCGCCGATGTCGATCTCCTGGACGCCCTGGATGATCGATGCGCCGCTGGCAATCCCGCCCGACGAGACAATTTCCCGGCCGCCTTGACTGATTGTAGTACCACTGGCGATGCCGCCGGAGACCACGATCTCGGTCGCGCCGCTCAGCACGGTAGCGCCGAGATCGGGATGTCCGGAAACGACTGCCAGCGCCGTCCCGTTGCTCAAGACGATCGCGCCGCCGGGCGAATCGCCGGGAACCACGAACTTCGTCAGCGAATATGCGCCGGCCGTCGGCACCAGTTCGGGAGCCGCAATGTTGACGAACCCTAGGGACTCCACCACGACACCGGCGGAAATTAATTCGAGCGTGTTCCCATTGCGGAGCGTGGAGTCGATCGACGAACCGGAGAATTCGAGGACCGCGCCGGACGCCAGGGTGAGGCCGCTGACGACGGCGCCCGACTGGATCAGAAAGATCCCGCCGCTGCTGACGAAGGTCCCATAGGCAGTGCCGCCGGAATCGACCTCCTGGGTCCCCCCACTCGAGACGGAGGTGACGGACACGGCGCCACCCGATTCGACAAACTGATATTGGGTGCCGCTGACGACGTAGCCCGAGACCGTGGTCCCGGACAAGACGACGCTTCCAGGCGCGTTGACGATGCCCGAGCCATTGGCGATCGCCCCAGGCAAGATATACACTCCGCCGCCGCTCTGTGAGGTTATGCCGCTGACCGATGCACCGGAGGAGACGATCAGCGCGCCGCCGCTCGCGATCGTCGGGCCGCTCACCGACGCGCCGGAGGAAGCGATGAGCACGCCACCGTTCGAGACGATCGTGCCGAGCGCATGGCCGCCCGACGAGACGATTTCGATCCCGCCCGAGCTGATGGTCGTCGCCATGGAGGACCCGGCCCAGGTCAGTTCCTGGACTCCACCGGACGAGACGATCGCCGCCGAGGCGACGCCTAGCGACACCTGCTGTGTGCCGCCAGAATACACGATCGTACCGCGCGCGACCGACTGCACGCCGCCAAGGTCTTCGTAGCCACCGCTGTAGATTTTCGTGCCGGTCGCCGTGGCTTGATTGAGATAATCGGAGCCGCCGGCCAGGATGATCGTGTCGACCAGATTTCCGCCCGGCGCTGCGCCCAGCATGCTGCCGTTCGAGATCAGGGTGCCGCTGGCGGTGCCTCCAGCGTAGAGATATTCATTCCCGAAATTCGAGAGAACGGTGTTGATGGTGACGCCGCCCGAGACGGTAAGGGTGGCGGCGGAGACCAGCGCGCTGACGGCCGTGCCGCCGTTGTAGATCGTCACCAGGCTCCCGCTGAGGAAGGTCGCCCCGCTCGCGACGCCGCCGGACTCGATGGTTTCCTGGCCGCCGCTCGAAATTACGTCGCCGAAGGTGGTTCCGCCGTAGACCAGTTCCGAGCCACCGTTCAAAACAGTCGCGTTGATCGTAATCGCACCTGAGCCGACATCCTCAGTGCCGCCGCTTGAGACGATCGCGTCATTGGACCGTCCGCCTGATTGGACGTACTCTATTCCATTGTAAAATATGGTAGAGCTGGCCGCAGACCCATTGATTAAATCTTCGCCCCACCCCAAGACCACCGTGTCAGAAGCGACGCCACCCCACGCAACACCCCCGAAGGTGCCACTTGATAATACGGTGCCATAGGTGATGCCGCCGGAAGCGACTGTTTCCCAGCCGCCGCTCAAGACCACCGTGTCGCTCGCCACACCACCGAAATAGACAAACTGATTACCGCCGCTTCCGACCGTCTCCCCGATGGCCACCCCACCGGAGGAAATCAGCTGGTACTGACCGTCAGAAATCGTCGTCCCCGAAATCGTCGTCCCGGAGGACACTACGCCCGCCGAATTCCCTGAGATTCCTGACACTGTCGCGCCGGAGAGGACGTAAAGGATGCCGCCGCTCTCGACCGTCACGGCAAGAGCCGCTCCACCTGCACTGAGGATCAGTTCTCCGCCAACGGTCACAACCGTATCGCTTACCACTCCAGCCGATCGGACGAGTTCCCGGGCGCCACTCGAGATAGTCGTGGCTAGATCCAATCCACCTGACTGTATGTATTCCGTGCCCCCGTCGGAAACGATGGTGCCTTCCGTCAACGCACCATTGTAGACAACGACGAGACCCCCGCTAGAAAGGTTCGTGCCACTTGCGATGCCACCGCTTTCAACTTGAAGGTTTCCACCATCAATTATGACGGTTCCAGTAACAGTTTGCCCGGAGGAAACGAACAGATACTGGGTACCGCTCACGATGATCATTGGGCGTTCCGCCGAATTCTCGTGGCCGATCGTCGGCGTTCATGCTGGAACCAATGCCCGAAATCTGAGAGGGGGACGATCTGGGTGCCGATGATGCTCATGCCAAGGTGCTCGCCTGCGGTCTCGCGGCAGCGAATGCCGCACGCATGATACGCCGGAGACGGAGATCGATCCGGCTTCGTTCAAGCCTATCGCCCGGCGTGCGCCACTACAACCATGAATACGCCGTCGAATGCTGATTAATACGCAGAATTACCGCAGCAACACCCTTGCCGCCGCCTCGCCGTTGCGGATCGTGCCTTCGATCGTCACCGGCAGGCCGTTGTCGATATAGTCGCCCGCCAGCACCAGGTTGCGCCAGGCGGTTTGCGTCGGTGGCCGCAGCTTTATCTGTTCCGGCGTCTGGGCGAATGTCGCGCGCTTTTCCTTGATGATGCGCCAGGGCGGCATGGTGTCACCGTCGAGCTTGAGCGCGCGCGCCACCTCGTGCCAGATCAGCGAGGCCAAGCCGGCGCCATTATAACCGAGCAACTTTTCGGCGGCACTGATCGTCACCGAGACGAGGTCGCCATGGCGGAAGATCCATTCCGTGGCCCCGCCGACTACCCCGAGGATCGAAACCTCGGGCGCCGTCACGCCGAGGCGAAAATGGGCGTTGAGGATGCCGCGAAATTCGGTCGGCACCGTGATCCCGGGCACCAGGGTCGCCGCGACGGTCGGCGGCACCGCGACCACGACCTGGTCGTGCGGCCCGAGCTCGATCGTCTCGCCGGTGAGCCGGATGCTGGTCGCGCGGCTGTGGTCATAGCGGATGGTGCGTGCCCGCGCGCCGAAGCGGATCTCGCCGCCGCGCGCCTGCAGCCAGGCGAGCGCGGGGTAGACGAAGCTTTCGCTCAAGCCCTCGGCGGCGATCAACGGCCGGCAGTACGCGGCGCCGCGGCCGAAGGTCTCGCGCAGCACCGGCCACAGCAGCCGCGCCGCCGCCTCATTGGGCTGGGTATTCAGCACCGAGACCGCAAGCGGCGCCCAGAAGCGGCGATACAGCAGCGGCTTGGCCGCGAACAGCGCGGCGACGGTGTCGGTCGGCTTGGCGAAGGCCAGTTTCAGCGCCGATGGATAATCGCCGAGACGGCTGTCGAGCACCCGGCGGCGGGGATCGAGCAGCCAGTAGGGTAGCGGTCCGCGATTGGGCCGCACCGTCCAGCGTTCGTTGGTCATGAGGTCGAAGAACGGGAACACCGCGCCCTGCGGTCCGGCCAGGCTATCGCCCGCGCCGATCGTGGCGAGATAGGCGAGCGCGCGGTTGTTGCCGCTCAGCAGCAGGTGGTTGCCGTTGTCGATGCGGCAACCGAGCACCTCGTCGACATAGGAGCGGCAACGGCCGCCGGCCTGGGCGCCGGCCTCGTAGAGCGTGACCTGGCGGCCGGCCTCGGTCAGCCGCACCGCGGCGCTCAAGCCGCCGAGGCCGGCGCCGATGATGTGAACCCGCCCGGCGCCGCTCATCGCGTCAGGTAGCCGGCCTTCAGGGCGAGCCAGATCTTGGTGCGCTTGGGGATCTTGAGCTCGGGCCGCGGCGGCGCCCAGCCGCGTTGCAACACGCGCTTCAGGGTCTCGTGATAGACCGCGCTCATCATCACCGCCGGGCGCATGATGCGGCGATCGCACGCCGCGATCGCCTTGTCGGCCTCGACGAAACGGCGCGAGGCCTCCTGCGCCAACTCGCGGCAGACGCCGTCGATCCGCGGATCGTTGATGACGCTCATCGGATCGGTCGACTCGATGCCGTGGCGGAGCAGCAGGTCGCGCGGCAGATAGAGGCGGCCGCGTTCGGCATCCTCGTCGATGTCGCGCAGGATATTGGTGAGCTGCAGCGCCTGGCCGAGATGCTCGGCGACATCGTCGGCGCGCGGCTGCCAGTCGCCGAAGGCCCGCACCGAGAGCCGGCCGACGGCACTCGCCACGCGGTCGCAATAGAGCCGCAGTTCCTCGAGGCTCGGCGCCCGGATATCCTGCTCGGCATCCATCGCCATGCCGTCGATCACGGCGAGGAAATCCGCCTTCTGCATGTTGAAATGCGCGATCGAACCGACGAGTGCGCGGCCGACCGGCTTGGTCGGGGGCCGGCCGTCATAGAGCCGGTCGATCTCCTCGCGCCAGGCGGCGAGCTCGCGGAATTTCTGCTCCTGCGGCGCCGGTTCGTCGGCGATGTCGTCGACCTCGCGGCAGAAGGCGTAGATCGCGAACATGGCGTCGCGCTTGGCCTGCGGCAGCAGCCGCATCGCGAGGTAGAACGAGCTGCCGCTGGCCCCCACCGTCGCGGCGACGGCCGCGGAGTCGGCCCCCGCACCCGGCGTCCTGGGCAAGACCTCGGTCTGGGTCATCAGCGTTGCGCGACCAGATCGCCGGTCGTCGTCTTCAGGGTCAGGCGACGGCGCAGCCAACCCTGGCCGATGGCGTAGCCGGCCCAGGCGCCGGCGACCGGCTTGCTCATCGCCACCCGGGTCGCGATCGGATCCTCGCGCTTCAGCCGACCGGTCAGGCGGACCGCCAGGGTATGGATGACATGGCATTCGAGCGAGATACGGGGGTCGCGAATCTGCACCACGAGATCGGCGCTGGTCAGCAGCAGGCCTTCGAGCGGCGCGATCACCCGGTCCATGACCCGGCGCAGGCCCAGGGTCAGATGATGGCCGCCGAGTTCCTCGAGCTTCACGCCCTCCTCGGCCATGTAGTCCTCGGGCAGGTAGACGCGGTCGAGCTTGCGGTAATCCTCGGCGAAATCCTGGAGATGATTGATGACCTGGAGCGCGTTGCACAGCGCGTCGGCGCCGCGGCGGCAGACCTCGCGCTCGCCGTGGAGATCGAGCAGATGGCGACCGATCGGCGCGGCCGACAGAAAGCAATAGGCGAGCAGATCGTCCCAGTCACGATAGCGCAGCTTGAGCGCGTCCTGGGTGAAGGCGGCAAGCAGATCGAGGCCGTGCCGGGTCGTGACGCCCGTCTCTTCCAGAGAGTCGCGAAACACCAGGGCATTCGAGGATTGCGCGCGCGCCGCGTCGCGCGGGGTCTCGCCGCGGATGATCGCCGCCATGCCCTCGAGCCGGGCGACCTTGTCCTCGGGCAGCAGCTCGGCGTCGTCGGCGATATCGTCGGCGGCGCGGGCGAAGCCGTAGAGGGCATGGACATGGCGCCGCAAATCGGGACGGATGAGCCAGGACCCGACCGGGAAATTCTCGTCGCCCGCCCCCTTGCCCGAGGGCTTCTCAAGCGTTCCGGCCATGATTCTCCGTTTATTCCCGCGGCTTGGAAAGAATGCCCAGTCTTGCCCTAAGCGGGACCGTCAAGGCAAGCGTTTCGCGGCGCCCGGCTTACGCATCGCCCGGATGCTTGCCCGCGCGCTGCGGCAGCAACAGGATCCCGGCCAGCATCAGCGCGGCGAGCACCGCCGAGGCCGTGATCCGGCTGAGGGCGAAGCCGCCATGGTCGATCGGCTTGTCGAGCAGATCGCCCAGGGTGGCGCCGAGCGGGCGGGTCAGGATGAAGGCTGCCCAGAACAGCAGGGTGCGATCGAGTTTGGTCAGGTAATAAGCAGCCGCGACCACCACCAGCGCGCCGCCGAACAGCATGGCGCCGCCGTCATAACCGAGGCCGTTGGTGTCCGCCGCCCAATCGCCGAGCGCCGTGCCTAGGGTCTGCGAGAACAGGATCGCCCCCCAGTAGAATACTTCGACGCGCGGCCGCGTCACCGTCGCCACGGCAATCGAGCCTTCCACCTTGTACCAGAGCCCGAGCATCGCCAGCAGCGACAGCAGCAGGATCGTGGTGCCTCCCGTGTAGCCGATACCGAGCGAGCGATCGGCGAAGTCCGCCATGGTCGTGCCCGCCGTCGTGGTCGCGACGATCACCGCCCAGTACAGCAGGGGGATGAAGCGCTTTACCGAAACCTGCGCCGACACGGCGACGGCGAACAGGGCGATGAAGATCACGCTGCTCAGCGCGTAGCCGAAGTTCATCGTCATGGACAGCGCGTCGCCCCCGGTCTCGCCCAGGGTCGTCGCCACGATCTTGATCAGCCAGAAGCCCAGCGTGACCTCGGGAACCTTGCTCACGCGCGTCATGCCGGCTCCATAATAAGAATCAGTCTCATTCGCATGGGAATAAGCAGAACCCAGTACGTCGTCAACCCGGCTCTATCGCCAGAAGTTGCAAGATCTGGCCGCGGCGGCCGAGCAGATCGGCGAGCGTGTAGCGATCGAGCACCGCCATGAAGGCGGCGACGGCCTCGTCGAGCACGCCCGTGAGCCCGCAAGCCGGCCCGATCGCGCAAGTCGCACAATCGACGAGGTCGAAGTCTTCTTCGCACAGGCGGATGATCGCACCGATATTGATTGCCGCCGCCGGTTTGGCGAGACGAATCCCGCCGAGCCGGCCGCGTTCGCCGACGACGAAGCCAGCCTTGCCGAGGCCATGCACGACTTTCATCAGATGGTTCTGAGAGATGCCATAGGCCTTGGCCATGCTCGAGATCGCACAAGGCTTGTCGGGTCGGGCGCCAAGAAACAGCAGAACCCGCAAGGCATAATCGGTGTAGCGCGTCAGTCGCATTCCAGAACCCTCGGCCGCGATCCGTCGCAGCATGCATCGCCAATATATGTATTTCGGTTGCATCTTTGAACGATGCTGATACATATATTTTCGATACATCTATTATCCAC
>CAIUCF010000029.1 GCA_903897565.1 uncultured Rhodospirillales bacterium
GATGCTCTCACCCTGCTCCCTTCGGGAATTCACGATCACCCAAATTGCCGCGATTGACAAATCGCAGCGCACTGCAGCATATTCGCCGAGTACGATACAGTACAGTACAGTTTTTCCAAGGCCCTTGCCATGCGCGTTCCTCCCCTCGCTCGCCTCGTTGCGATCCTCGCCCTCAGCGGCGGCGCGGCCGTCCATTCGGCGGGCGCCGAGGAGATCACGCCGGTCCGGGTCATGACCGCGCAGCCGGTGGCGACGGCGACGACGGAACGCTACGCTGCGACTTTGCAGGCAAGAGTCGAGACGTCACTGGGATTCCGGGTCTCCGGCAAGGTCGTGGAACGGCTGGTCAATGTCGGTGATCGGGTCAGCGCCGGCCAGGCGTTGGAACGTCTCGATCCGTCCGACCTGAACCTCAGTGAGCATGTCTCGGCCTCGCAGGTCACGGCGGCCGAAGCGGATCTCACCAAGGCCGACGCCGATTTCGCCCGCGGCGAATCGCTGTTGAAGCAAGGGTGGATCACCCGCGCGATCTATGATTCTCGCAAGCAATCCCGCGACGCTGCCGCCGCACGGCTCCGTCAGGCGCGCGAAACCCTGCGGCTCGCTTCCGACAATTTGCAATACACGACGCTGGTCGCGGATTCCCCCGGCGTCATCACCGCGGTGTCGGCGGAGCCCGGACAGGTCGTCGCGGTCGGCCAGGAAGTCATGCGGCTTGCCCATCGTGGCGAGATCGAAGCCGTGGTCGATCTTCCCGAGCAGATGGTGGCGCGCCTCGCCAATATCCAGTTCACTGTCACGCTATGGGCGGAACCGGGGCGGGTGATTGCGGCCCATCTCCGCGAATTGGCGCCCAGCGCCGATCCGGCGACCCGCACCTATCGTGCCCGCCTCACCCTCGAGAATCCACCCGACGGCGCACAACTCGGCATGACCGCGACGGTCATCGCCAGAGATCTGACGTCGAGCCAGATCGTGCTGCTCCCGATGACGGCGCTGTTCCACGACGGCCAGGCACCTGCGGTGTGGGTCGTGACCCCGACGGGGGATCGTGTCGCGCTGCGGCGCGTCACACTGGCCGGTTATGGCGACGACCAGATCGCCGTGGCAGCGGGTCTCAAGACCGGAGAAAGCGTAGTTACTGCCGGCGCTTTCAAGCTGACCGCCCAAGACCATATTCGGATCTGGTCGGAGCCGGAACGGTGAGCTTCAACCTTTCTGCCTGGGCGCTGCGTCACCAGACCATCACGCTGTTCCTGATCCTGGCGTCGCTGGCGGTGGGGATATTTTCCTATCATCGGGTCGGCCGCGCCGAGGATCCCAACTTCACCATCAAGACCATGATCGTTCGCAGCGAGTGGCCGGGCGCCTCCGCGAGCGAGATGGCGCGCCTCGTCACCGACCCGATCGAGAAGAAAGCCGAAGAACTCCCCTGGTTCGACTACACCAGGAGCTATTCCAAGCCCGGCGAGTCCGTCGTCTATATCTACCTGCGCGACAACACCCCGGTCGCCGCCGTCCCCGACCAGTGGTATCAGGTCCGTAAGAAGATCGCCGATCTCAAGGGCGACCTGCCCGCCGGGGTGCTGGGGCCTTATTTCAACGACGAGTTCGGCGATGTCTATTCATTGCTCTACGCGTTGACCGGTCCCGATTATCCACCGGCCCAGCTCAAGAAGATCGCCGAGCAGCTCCGCGAGGATCTCCTCAAGGGGCCCGACATCAAGAAGATCGATTTGCTTGGCGTTCAGCCGGAGAAGATCTACGTCGAAATCTCCGACCGCCGGGTCGCGACATTCGGCTTGACGGTGCCGCAGATCATCGCCGCCCTGCAGCACGACAACCAGCTTACCCCGGCGGGTCAGGTCGATCTGGGGACCGATCGGGTGCTGTTCCGCGTCGATGACGACCTCAAGGGCGTCGAGGCCGTCAAGGCGCTGCCGATTGCAGTCGGCAAGCGGCAGCTGGCGCTCGGCGATATCGCCACGATCGTCCGCGGGTACGAAGATCCGCGCAGCTTCATCATGCGCGCCAATGGCCAGGACGCGATCGGCCTCGGCATCGTCATGGCCGATCGCGCGAATGTCGTCGAATTGGGCGCCACCCTCGAGACGCGAATTCAGCAGCTGCGCAAGTCCCTCCCCCTCGGCGTCGAACTCGCGACGATCTCCAATGAGGGGGTCGTCGTCAGCCAGCTGATCGACGAATTCATCGAATCTCTGCTCGAAGCACTGGCGATCGTGCTGGCGGTGAGCCTCGTCAGCCTCGGCTGGCGCAGCGGCATGATCGTAGCGATGGCAGTACCGCTCGTCATCTGCATCACCCTCGCGGCGATGCTCGTGCTCCATATCGACCTGCACCGCATTTCCTCCGGCGCCCTCATCCTCAGTCTCGGGCTCCTGGTCGACGACGCCATC
>CAIUCF010000030.1 GCA_903897565.1 uncultured Rhodospirillales bacterium
GGCGGCTTCAAGGTGCCGAAACGGATCATCTTCGCCGACAACCTGCCGCGCAATCCGACCGGCAAGATCCTCAAGCGCTCGCTGCGGGAGCTGTATCAGGACAAGGTCGCGTAACTTTTCCGTCGCGTCATCCCCGCCTGCGTGGGGATGACGATTTTTGACTGCGGCGTAAAGAATTCCTTGGAGGAAACCCGGACGATGCCGACTCAAGAAATCCTGTTCACCGTCGACCAGCATGTGGCGACCGTGACCTTCAACCGTCCCGACTCGCTCAACAGCTTGAGCCTCGAGGTGGTAAAGGATCTGCTCGCGCTGATCCGGCGGATCGCGGCGGATCACGATATCCGCGCCCTTGTTCTCACCGGTACCGGCCGCGGCTTCTGCACCGGCTGGCAGCTGGGCTCCAAGCCCCTGCCGGGACTGGAGGGCGAGAGCTTCGGCGTCAGCCAGGGCCATCTGATGGAGGAGTATTTCAATCCGGTCATCACCGAGCTCCACGACCTCGAGATCCCGATCGTCGCCGCCGTCAACGGCGTGACGGCGGGGGCAGGGGTCAGCCTGGCCATGGCCGCGGACGTCGCGATCGCGGCGGAATCGGCGAATTTCGTCCTGACCTTCGCGCCCAAGCTCGGCATCGTTCCCGATCTCGGCGCGACCTGGAAGCTGCCGCGGCTGATCGGGTGGGGCCGCACCCAGGCCGCGACCCTGCTCGGCGACAAGATCACGGCAACAGATGCCGCGGCCTGGGGCATGGTCTGGCGCTGCGTCGCCGATGCCGAGTTCGGCGCTGCCGTACTCGACACCGCGCGCCGACTGGCCGCCGGCCCGCCGGGCGTGGCGCGCGAAGTTCGCCATGCCCATCATGCCGCCTATCTCAACACACTCGCCGAGCAGCTCGACTACGAGCGGCAGCGGCAGAAGGTGCTGCTCGACCGCCGCAGCTTCCGCGAGGGGCTGGCCGCCTTCGCCGAAAAGCGCGCGCCCGACTTCTACCGGGGCTGAGCATGATCTACGAAGCCATTCGCTCCGAGATCGCCGATCGCATCCTGACGATCACCCTCAACCGCCCCGACCGGCTCAACGCCTTCACCATCCACATGGCGCAGGAGCTGATCCACGCCTTCGAGACGGCGAGCGAGGATGACGCGGTGCGGGTGATCGTCGTCACCGGGGCGGGCCGGGCGTTCTGTGCCGGCATGGATCTCGGCGCCGAGGACGGCAATACCTTCGGCCTCAACGAGAAGCTGGAGCCGACGCTCGACGATCTCTACGACCGTATCGACGATCCCGAGATCGTCGCCGGCTTGCGCGATACCGGCGGCCGCCTGACCCTGGCGATCTTCGACTGCAAGAAGCCGGTGATCGCCGCCATCAACGGCGTCGCCGTCGGCGTCGGCGCCACCATGACCCTGGCGATGGATGTCCGCATCGCCTCGGACAAGGCGCGCTTCGGCTTCGTCTTCGGCAAGATCGGTATCGTCCCCGACGCGTGTTCGAGCTGGTTCCTGCCCAAGGTGGTCGGCATCGCCAAAGCGTTGGAATGGACCTATTCCGCCGAGATTTTCGATGCCGCCGAGGCGCTGCGCTGCAATCTGGTCAAGGAGGTGGTGGCGCCCGAGGCGTTGCTGGAGACCGCCTACAAACTCGCCCGCATCCTCGCCAATGACCGCTCCCCGGTCTCGACCGCGCTGATCCGGCAGATGATGTACCGGCTGTCGGGCGAACCACACCC
>CAIUCF010000031.1 GCA_903897565.1 uncultured Rhodospirillales bacterium
CTAGAAGTAGTACGTCGCGCGGACGAACACTTCGCGGGCCCATTCGGCGCCCTGGGCAAAGTTGGTGTAGGTGTTGGCAGATGCCGTCGAGTAGACCAGGTTCGAGTAGAGGTCGAACTGGAGGTGCTCGCTCGGCTTGAACTTGACACCCGGCTGGAACAGCCAGCCGCCCTGTGCATCGGCCAACATCGTGAAGTCGAAGCGGTACTTCAACGTCGGCGACGGCTGCTGCATCGCGAACGCGAAGTAGTTGGTGCCGCCGGTCTGGCCCTTCGGCGAGAAGCCTGCAGCGCCATCGAGGTTGCCGGTGTAGCGGCCGAAGATGTCCGACTTCGACTTGTGCAGGTACTGACCGACGAAATAGGTCGCGGGGAAGTCGGTGGAGAACTTGTAGTATTTCTCCAGGATCGCCGCGATCTGGTATTCGCCATGGACCTTCGGCGGGCCAAGATCCGCCGCGGTGAACTTCTTCTGCGGCGTATACGAGACTTCCACGCGTCCGATCAGCTGATCGAGGAAGGAGTTGGGCTCACCCTCGAAGATGTGATTGATGCTGCCGCCGAAGACCCGCTGGTAGGGATAGCTGCGGCTCAGGAAGCCGGTGAGCGGGCCGTAATTGGCGAAGAACGTGTTCAGGATGCAGGTCGCCTGAGCATTCGTCGGCGTCGGGATCGAGCCCGCACCGCTGGTCTGAGCCGCACCGCACGCTGCGGCCACGCCTGCGCCTGCCGAACCGACGCCGTTGCCGATCAGGAAGTTGTTGAGCGACGTCGCCAGGCCACCGAGGCCGTCCAGCCGTGACTCAGCAGCGTAGTGAAACCATTCCTGCGCGCTGTAGACGCCGGTCGGGTTCGTCGTGAACGCCGAAATTCCCGGACCGCCGAAGGTACCGCCCGAGGCAGTCAGAGCGGTCTGCTGGCCATTCAACGGGCCGGCATTGCGCGCCGCCGTCCACTGGAACACACCGTTCGCGTCATGCTCGAACATGGCGAATGCGGCCAAACCGTAATCGCCGATGCTGCCCGTGATCTTCGCGCCGAAGTTCATTTCGCCCGACACTCTGTCGTAGCCTTCACGGTCGTCGATGTAGAACTGCGACGGGATCGGGTTATACGGCGAGTTGAGAGCCGGCAAGACCGTCGGCGAGAACTTCTGGGCGTACGCCTCAATGGTGATGTCGTTGTCACCCTCGAAGTGATAGCTGCCGCGCAGGCCGGGGCTCGGAACGCGCGTATCGGAGTATTCTTCACCGGCGACGCCGAGTACCGAGTGACGACGCAGATCGATACCATCGACCTGATCGGCGACGCGGAAGAACAGTGCCTCACCCCAGGCGATCTGCTGGTTACCGGCACGGAGCCAGAGGGCGCCGTTGTTGTAGTCGATATAGGCTGACGGCAGATCCAGCATCGCATCCTTGCTGGTCACTTCCAGAAGGTTGCCGCCGCTGTTGTGGCCGGTGCCGAACGAACCGCCATAGAGGTTGGTGCCGCGGAACGCGTCCTCGACCCGGCCGATTTCGTCATAGACGCCGCGCAGCTTGATATGCGCCGTCATCGAGTCGGTCAGATGGCTGTCGAGGTTCAGTTCGAAGCGGGTGTCGAACTGGTTGAAGGTGTTGTCCTTGGAATACGAGGCCGGACGGAGCGTGCTGCCGCTCTGGCCGAACGCCGTCCCGACATAAGGCGTCGTCACGCCATTGAAGGCATTCCCCGCCTGATTGTTGTCATTGCGCTGGCCGGTGATCTTGACCGCGATTTCCTGGCGGACGAAGCCGGAAATCTGCAGATCGATCGCCTTCGCGCTCTGCACGTCCATGCCCGTCAGCAGCGCAATCGTTGCCGCCCCCAGGACGATATGTCTCTTCTTCATGCCTTCATTCCTCCCCTATATAGTCAAAAAACGCGCCGGCTACTGTATTGGGATAGATGCAATCGTAGCATTCGATCCGACGACGAGAACATTCGGATGACCCGAGACTTCTCCACCGTAAGCAAGCTCTTGGTCCCAACCTAGTTTGACTCGATTCGTCGTGTCTGCGCGCCAGGAATTACCTGAATCGTTAGAATAAAGTACAGTGTGTATCCCGCTGGCAACAAGTTTGCCGTCCGGCAACGCGATGATGCTCGTCAGCACGGTCTTGGTGCCGCTGTCGAGGTCCGTCCAGGTCGCTCCCTGATCGTGACTCTTCATCATCACCCCTTCCTGGCCCGTCACGAAGATGTCGCCATCCGGCGCAACCGCGAGGCCGAATAGCGAATCGGTACCCTTGTGACGGACAGCCCAGGTCGCCCCCGCATCCGCCGACGTCAGGACCAGGCCGAACTCGCCGACGATGATCAGACCGCCATTGGCCGCGACATGGACCCGATAGAGATGCGGCTGCGCCCCATCATCGGTGATCTTGCTCCAGTCGATGGCGATCGCCGTCCAGGTCTGACCCCAATCCGTCGATTTCAGCACCGTGCCGAAGCCGCCGACCGCATAGGCCGTGCCGTTCGCCGAGATCGCCATGTCGAGGATCCGAGGATCGCCCGCGATGTGACCGAGCGTCCAATGCTTGCAATCCGAAGACACCAGCACCGTCCCCGCCTGACCTGCCGTGATGCAGTGGTTGCCCGAGCGGACAACCGCCAGCAGCGCCAGATCGGTCGGCACGCCGTCTTGCGCCGTCCAGGTGGCACCACCGTCGGCCGTTTCGACGATCAAGCCGAAATTGCCGACGGCGAGCCCATTCTTGCCGTCAAACGTCACGTCATAGAGCATGTCGTGAGCAGTCCCGTGGAACACGAGGGCGTGGTCGACATCATCCGCCGCCGACACCGACCCCGGGGAACACCCCAGGGCCGCGATGCCAATGAACAAAAACGCCAACCGGCCCAGTTTCAACTTGATCAACATATTCTTACCAACCCCACGGAACTGCTCTGCCCTATGTCGTACGATCAGGTACCAAGACGGTTGATCGCCTGCGCCGTCAGGTACTTGTCGTAGATGCCCTCGATATTGAAGCCGCCGGTAACGCCGCCGACTTCCTTGGCATGGGTGAAGCGCGTCATCCGGTTCGTCTGGATGTCGTGGCTGTGGACATGGGTCCACGACCACAACGGCGTGCCATCCGTCTCCTTCATCAGGACCTGACCGTTGACGATGCGTTGACCCCAAACCGGCTCGAAGCTCTTCAGCGACTGGTCGCGACGGTCATAGGTCTCGTAGGCGATGAACTGCATGTTGCGGACATCGACCCACACCCGCTTGCGACCGACGGGCGCGCGCGGATAGCCGGTCGGAACGGCGTCGATCACGATCGCCTCGGGCACCATCGAGTAGTTGATCTCGTAGAAGGTCTTGCCCTTCGGACCACCATGAGTCGGCGGGACGAAATTCGGGAGATCGCCGTGCCAGTTTTCGGACACCGCACCGAGCATCGGCTGACGGCCGACGATCTTGTAATCGCCCCAGGTCAGCATCGGGTCGCCGGCAGCCCAGGCGTCCGACAGGTACAGGGTCATGCCGGCAACCAACGGCTCGAAGCGCTGGTTGGTCGGGAACTTACGCACGCGCTTGAAGGCGGGCACGTAACCGACGAGATCCGGGAACTTGCGCTGGTCGTAGTACCAGGTCGACAGATACGCCGTGCCCTTGGAATCGGCCGGCGCCGTGAAGACGACCGTCTGGTAGCGCAGCTTGTCGGCGTGCTGCGGACCGGTGAACTCGCCACGGCCGCCGATGCGACCGGAGACCTGCTCCTCGACCCACAGGAAGTCATACTCGTAGGAAACTTCGCCATCGGGACCGATATCCTGGTCAGTGATCGCGAAGATGTCGTTGTCGTGGCGGCCCCAGCTCAGGGTCAGGTTCGAGAACACCTCGAGCGCCGACTTCGGCTCGGTGAACGGCAAACCGCCGATCCACTGACCACCGCTGGTCGTCGTGACGTTGCCGTCGGCGTCGAGCTTGCCCTTGCCCTGGTTGCTCAGGGTCGCCTGCAAGAACGCGTTCGGGAACATCTTCGAGACGTCGGTCACGGTCGGGACGATCCGGATCCGGCGGCCCATTTCCTTGATCTGCTTGTACATGATCGGCGCGATCAGCGCCTTGACGTGGTCGACATTGTTGGCGTCGACGATGTCGCCGGTCTTGATCGCGCCCTTGGTGTAGGCGTCGACCGAGAGGTTCTCTTCCGGATAGGCCTTGGTGATGTCAGCGCCATTGGCGATCAACGGCCACAGCGGGGAGAGCAGGCCACCGCCGGCCATCGCCATACCCTTGGCCATCAACTCACGGCGGCCATAATTGAAGTCGTATTTGCGAATCAGCATCTCGAAGTATCCTCTCTACAGTATTGTTGTTGGTTGCGGATGTGGTCCCATCACGTCTCAGACAGCGTTGTCTTCAAACTGTTTGTGCATGGGCGAGTCGAGCAGCCCTTCGACCGATTCAGACAAGAAGCTGTGTTCGGCGGAGAGGAACTTTGGCTTGAACAGGTAGACCAGCAAGGGCACCAGAACGAGCGCCAGCACCATGTTGATCGTCATGACGACCACCAGCAGCAGGCCCATGTCCGACAGGAACTTGAGGTCGCAGAGGAAGTACCAGGGGGCGATCCCGATGGTCATCAGCACCGCGGTGAACAGGATCGCCTTGCCGCAGGTCTGCAGCGAGCGGGTGATGGCGTTGCCCAGATCGTCGGGGTCGCGATACTCTTCGCAGATGCGGGTCAGCAGGTAGATGCCGTAGTCGATGCCGACGCCGATGCCGATCGCCAGGATCGGCAGGCTGTTCACGTCGAGGCCGAGCCCGGCCAGGGTCATGAACGCGGTCAGCGCCACATTCGCCAGGTTCACCGGGATCAGCAGGATCAGCGCCGCCATGAACGACCCGTAGGCCCAGGAACAACC
>CAIUCF010000032.1 GCA_903897565.1 uncultured Rhodospirillales bacterium
ATCCGCGGCAGGCTTCGGCGCCCGCCTCGACATCGGCACGATCACCATCGCCTGCGCGCTCGGCTATCTCGACTTCCGCTTTCCGGAACTCGGCTGGCGCGAGGGCCGCAAGGCCCTGGCCGGCTGGTTCGAAACCATCAGCGCCCGCCCCTCGGTCGCAGCGACCGTGCCGAAGGGGTGAGACCTAAACACCCTCTCCGCCCTTTAGGCGGAGAGGGTGTAACATAGACGCCTAATCCTGCGCCAACGACGCCGTCGCCGAGATCTCGACCAGCAGATCGGGCGAGATCAGCGGGCCGACCTGGACGATCGTGGTGGCCGGGCGGACATCGGCGAATACGGCGCCATGAGCGCGGCCGACATCCTGCCAGGTGGTCATGTCGGTGAGATAGATCCGCGTCTCGATGACATGCTTCGGGCCGGCGCCGAGCTCGGCCAGCGCCGCGACGATCCGCTCGAGAATGACTTCGGCCTGCTTGCCGGCATCGCCGGGATGCAGCGCCTTGCCGTCGGGCCCGCTCGCGGTGGTGCCGGAGACGACGACGAGATCGCCGGCGCGGACGGCGCGGGAATAGCCGATGGTGGTGGCCCAGGCGGACGCGATCGGAACTTGGCGGCGGCTCATGTGCTTCCTCTTTCTGTCATGACGACGGCCGCGAGATCGCCCTCCCGGCTGCCTGATAGGTCGACCAGCAGAGGGCTTACGCCGCCGCCGGGAGGTTCGGCAAGACGTATTGCGGCGGAGCGATGAGGCGGCGACCTTTTCGTTTCGTAGGGTGGGTGCAACCCAACATGGGGATAGACCTCGACGAGACCATGAATGGCGGATTGCATCCGCCCTACGGTCACCGAGGTTTCGCGACATGATTTTGTCGGGCTCGACGGCACGCGCGCCAACCTCTGATAGTTGCGATCGCGTAGCCGGGTGTGGTATTTTCGCCACCCCAGCGGGTGACGGCAATTTGCGACGAGCGAGGAAGAATGTTCAAGATTTTCATCGGCGTCTTGGCCATGGTCCTGGCGGCCGGCCCGGCGGCAGCCAAAGTCAAACCGTTCCCTCCGTCATTTCGCGTGGAGGACATCCGGACCGACGGCGCGATCCTCCACGTGCGCGTCGGCGGACATGGTCCGGGCGTCGTTTTGATCCACGGCTTCGGCGATACCGGTGACATGTGGCAAGCTCTCGCCGTCGAACTGGCGAAGACCCATACCGTGGTCGTCCCCGACCTGCGCGGCATGGGCCTCTCCTCGCATCCCGCAGGGGGATACGACAAAAAAACCCAGGCGGCCGATATTCGCGCCGTGCTGATGCAGTTCAAGATCGATCATGCAGCGATTGTCGGCCACGACATCGGCACCATGGTCGCCTATGCCTATGCGGCGCGCTACCCGGACAAGACCGACAGGCTGGTGGTGATGGACGCGCCCGTCCCCGGCATCCCGCCGTGGAACGACATCGTCCGCAGCCCGCTGCTCTGGCATTTCGACTTCGGCGGCCCCGATATGGAACGGCTGGTCAAGGGCCGCGAGCGCATCTATCTCGATCGCTTTTGGAACGAATTCGCTGGCGATCCGACCAAGATCGATGAAGCCA
>CAIUCF010000033.1 GCA_903897565.1 uncultured Rhodospirillales bacterium
CGCCGCGGCGGAATTCGATCATGTCGTCTACGCGACCTATGGCGGTTCCGGAAGTCACGCCCATCTGTTCCCGGCGGTTCGGTTCCAGGTGGCGGAGAAGGTGCTGATCGAGTTGCCGGAGTCCCTGCGCCGTCGCGCCGTTGTCGTGATCGATGGTCCCTTCACGGCTTTCGACCCCTATGGCGGCGGCAAATATTCGCTGTTCGGGTCGGCGCGGCATACCAATCATTGGGAGACGACGGCGGCGGATTTCAGCGTCCCGGCGCCATATCGCGATGTTCTGAATGGCCGTGACTTCGCGCCGGTGCCGTTCACCCGCTTCGACGCGATGCGCGCGGATGCGACGCTTGCGATTCCGGGGGCGGCGCAGGCGCGCTACATCGGCTCGCGGTTCACGATCCGGGTCGTCGAGGATGATCGCGCCACCGACCAGAGGATCCTGCATATCGCGCGTACCGCTGCGAACGTCATTCATGTGTTCTCTGGCAAGGTCGTCAGTGCGGTTACGGCGGCGCGTCGTGTCTCGGACATGATCCTTGGCGACTGCTCCCGGGGCGCTGCCGACCCTGCGATGGCCGATGCCCGGTAGTCGGACGATGGCGGGTTCGACGCCGCGATACACGATCCTCGGCAAGGGGCGATGGGCCCATGTCCTCACCGACATCCTCGGCGGGATGGGCCGGCAAGCCGCGATGCTCGATGGAGTCCGGCGCGCGTCGGATGAGAGCGATTCCGAATATCGCGCCCGCTTGGCCGATCGGCTCCACGACGCCGGCGAGATCGTCTGGATCGCGGTGCCGCCGGGTCCGCACAGCGTCGCAATGCTGGAGGCGGCTCTCGAGGCCGGCCGTCATGTCATCGTCGAGAAGCCCTGGCTGGCCGCTCCGAGCCAAAGTCGGACGCTCGAGACGCGGGCGGTCTCGCTCGGACTGCGCTGCGCGGTGCATTATCAATACCTGTTTCTGACCGAGGTCCAAGAGTTGCTGGCTTCGGGAATCGACGGCGCCGGCATGGTATTTTCGGGCCAGTTCACGATCGCGCGCACGTCCCGGAACGGCATCCCTGCCGGGCCCAACCTGGGTTCCCATCTGGTGGCGCTATGGCGTGGTGCGTTTCCGGCGGCGGACCGCGGCAGCCTGATCGCCGGCTACGAACAGGAAAATCTGCGGATGATTAGTCTGGAAGGTCGGGCGGCCCCTCACATCGTCGACTTTACCGTCAACGCTGAACCGATCATCCAACGCTTCGTCGCGGCGTTCGAGGCCGGTGACCCGGGGCCGGTCGGGTTGGAACTGGCCGCCGAGATCGGGGAGATCGCAGCATGTCTCTAACCTCGCGACGTCTACTGAGAGGAGTGCTGGCGATGGTTTCAGTATTGGCCTTCGCTCCGGAGCCCGCTGCCGCAGCGTCGGCGCCGCTGGTCTGGATGATCAACACCAAGGCGCTGAGCCTGCTGGCGGGGGAACCGGGCGGCGCCGATCTCGTCGCGCACTTCTTCAACACGCCGGACACTTACGTCATGGCGCCTCGCGATCAACTCGCCCAGGTGCCGCCTCGGGCCGTCGCTGTGATCAACTTTCCGAGCTTTGCGGCGATGCGGGCGGCGTTCGGCGCCGGCCGTGTCGACCCGCGCTACGGTGCAGTCCTGTACGACTGCGAAGCCTGGAAATTTACGCCGCTCGAAGAACAGAAGAACCCCGTCTACTACTACGGGCTGGCTGCGGAACTCGTGCATAGCCATCGCCTGAAGCTGATTGCGGCCCCGGCGACGACGTTGCGCAAGGTGCTGTTGGTGCCCACCGGTCCAGGCACATACCCACCCTTCATGCGGACCGGGATCGTCGGGCCGATTGCGAAGGTCGCGGACATCTTCGAGATCCAGGCCCAGGGTTTGCTGCCGCAGCCGGATAAATTCGCCGATCTTGTTCGCAACGCTGCCGGGGAGGCACGGGCGGCAAACCCGAAGCTCGTTTTCCTCGCCGGGCTCAGCACAAGCCCGAGCGGACGCACCGTCACGGCGGCCGACCTCGTTGACGCCGTCGCGCGGACAAAATCCCTGGTTGACGGCTACTGGCTCAATATTCCGGCCAAATCGGAATTCTGTGAGGCCTGCGAGGAGGCGAGGCCAGCGGTCGCCGCCGTGTTCCTGCGTCAGCTTCTGAAAACCGCGGCACCTTGAGTGGTGACGCCCTCGGCTGTCATTCGGCTGTAACGCACAGGCTGTAATGGCACGGGCGCAGCATATTTGAGGATTCGCGATGACTTCCGTTGCCAGTGGTACCACCCGGATCGTTTCCAGCGGCATCGATAGCGGAACGACGATCCAGTTCGGTGGTCGACTCTCCGCAACTTCGGGAGGCATTGTCAGCGGCGTCACGATCGCCAATGGCGGTGTCGAGATCGTCTTCGCGGGTGCGTCCGATTTCCATGCCAGTATCTTCGGCACGCAGAATGTGTCGGGCGGCAGCGTTGTCGGCGCCTTGGTGGATTCCGGCGGCAAACAGCATGTTTCGTCCGGCGGCGTCGTCAGCGGCACCGTCATCTCCTTCGGCAGCGAGACCGTCTATGGCGGAGGCATCGATGCCGGGGCCTTTATCTACGATACCCAGATCCTGGATGGCGGCACGGGGCTCAGCGGTACAGTCGATCTCGGCGGCACGCTGACGGTCTCGGCGGGCGGCATCGCGAGTGGCGCGACCATCGTCCAGGGCACGGAGACGATCTACGCCGGCGGCGCGGATGTCTCGGGTGTCGTCAGCGATACCCAGTTGGTTTCGGGCGGCTCGACCTCGGGTGTGACCGTCGACGGCGGCGGCTATCAGGAGATCGATGCCGGTGGCGCCGCGAGCAACACGACGGTCCTGTTCGGGACCCAGGCGATCCTCTCCGGCGGCAATGTCTACGGCGCGTCGATCTACGATACGCAGCTGGTCTCCGGCGGCACGGTCTCCGGGACGATCATCGACTCTGGCGGTTACCAGGAGGTCGATTCCGGTGGCGTGGCCAGCGCCACCAGCGTCCTGGACGGTTCCGTGGTGGTCAGCGCGGGCGGCAGTATTTTCGGCGCAATCATCGGCGGCTTTGGTGACATCAATATGCTCGGCGGGGCCGGGTCCGGGACGACGCTGCAGTCCGGCGGCACCCTGGAAGTCGACGCGGGCGCCACCGCAGTCGCGACGATGATCGTGTCCGGTATTGAAACCGTCTTATCCGGCGGCCTCGATCTCGGCGCCACCATTGCCGATACGCAGCTCGTCGACGGCGGAATCGCCCGCAGCGCGACAATTACCAGTGGCGGCGAACAGGACGTCTATGGCGGCGGCGTGGCATCGCGCACGGTCGTTTCATCCGGCGCGAGCCTCTTGGTCTCCTCGGGCGGAACCGGCAGTTCGGCGATCATCCTGTCCGGGGGCTACGAAGAGGTCGAAAGCGGCGGAGTCGACGTTGCGGCGACGATTAGTGCCGGCGGGCTGGAACTCGTCTCGGCGGGCGGTAGCGCCGGCGGTACCGTGATTTCCAGCGGGGGCGAATTGATCGTCTCTTCTGGGGCCTCGGTCAGCGGCATCACGGTGGCGGCCGGCGGAATGCTCTATCTGCTTTCCGGCGCCGTGGCTGTGGCAACGACCGGCAGTGTCGCCGGTGGTGTTTCGAGCGGCGCGACGGTCTCTGGAGCGATCGTCTCTGCCCTGCAGTACCAGCTTGTTTCGTCGGGCGGTATCGCGGTGTCGACGACGATCGCGAGCAATGGCGAGCAGGATATCTACACGGGCGGCAAGGCCAGCGGCAGCGTCGTGTCAGGTGGCGGAGCGGTGGTCGCCTATGGGGGGACTGCCGTTGACGTCGTTGTCAGCAGCGGCGGCGCTCTTATTGTGTCGAGCGGCGCCGTGGCCTCGGCCAGCCAGATATTGTCCCAGGGCTTTCTGTATGTCGGCTCCGGCGGCACCACG
>CAIUCF010000034.1 GCA_903897565.1 uncultured Rhodospirillales bacterium
CTCGCGGCGCAGGCGGGCGAAGGCCCGCAACAGGAAATCGAAGTCTTTCTCGACGACGAGCCGCCCCGCGGCGACGACCACCGGAA
The DNA here is from genome assembly GCA_903897565.1 of uncultured Rhodospirillales bacterium. GTDB lineage: Bacteria > Pseudomonadota > Alphaproteobacteria > ATCC43930 > CGMCC-115725 > CAIXXC01. Next base: position 87 of record CAIUCF010000034.1, read on the forward strand.
CCCCCGTCCACGGCAAAGGGGAGGGAGTCGCCCCAAGTTCATGGCCCCGGTCGTCGACAATCGGATTGAAGATCACATGGAGATTGTTAAGGCGGGGCGCGATCTGCTTGAGGTCGGTCGCAACGCCCTCTGATACCGCGACGACCGAGTCGGCGACCGGATACAGCATCCTGATCGCAACCGGCAGGACCCGATAACTCCAGCGATTATAGAATTGCACCAGCCGGCTCAAGGGCGCGTGCTCGGTCAGGATCAGGCGCCAGCGTCCAAACGAGAGAAGCTTCACCAGCACCGCGCCGAGGTTATTATGCGAAAGCGCCGAGATCACAACATCCGGCTGCTCGCGATTGAACAGCTTGATCAAGGGCATAACGCTCTTGATGACGCGGTTCGTGTTGAGGATCCGGTACCCGACCCCTGGCGAGACCGGTCGAGGTTCCGACGGATTTCCCTGCTGGCAGACGACCGTGACGTTGTTGCCGCGTTGCGACAGCCCTTCGGCGAGCCGCTTGACCATCTCCTGGGTGCCGCCTTGCGAGAGGCTGTGGGTGAAGATAGCAATGTGCACCGGGCGAAGCGCGTCTTGGCCCTCTGCCACGGAGGACGGCGCCATTTCATATTGTCGTTTGGGCGCCGACGCAGAAGTCAGGGCCGAAGTCGCTTCCACAGATGCACCTACTTCTAAAAGGATATTGGACGCCCGTATAACGGTATCTCCGTACTGTTAAATGCTCTCCTCATTTCGGATACCCCAGTTTCGTGGGCTGCGTCCCGCACCCCATTCTATGCGCGTTTCCGACGAACGCTCTACCGGGCCGCCGAGCGTCGGCTCGACCGTCTCCTCAAGGCGGCGTTTTCCCGCCATCGTTGCGATGACGGTCGGAAAAAGCGCGTTCAAGACATTACTTTTGCGAGCAATGGAATTGCTCGACGACGCCACGAGCACCACTGAGACCAGCAGCACTTTGCCCCAGCCATTCGCCGTTCGATATCCCCACAACAGGATTGTCCCGAAGCTCACCAACCAGAATACGTACGCAATCGCACCCATATTGACGAGCTCCAGAATCCAGAAATTCTCGATATCACCGAAGGGGATGTCGAGCCCGACCTGCCAAACCATCTTCGCCAGGCGGTCGAAAGGGATCCCGTAGAAAACGTCGTGAGACGTCATTTGGGGCAGGAACTTGAAAATCGCCAGTCGCGCCTCGGAACTATCATCGAAGTAGAGCCGATTGAGGATGCGCTGACCGATATTCGTCAGAAAAAACACTGACAACATGCTCGCTGGTATCAGCACCGCCGCAGCCGATACTTGCAAGATGGTTTGCAGTTTCGCGGGCTTCAGCAAGACCTCGCGCAGACCATAGCCAATCGATGCGACGATCAATATCGGCGTCGTCACGAACAGCGCGGTACGCCCGCCGAAGGCGATCAATCCAAGGAACATGATTCCCAGGCAAACCCGGGTCCTAAGTCCGTCTCGTTGGGTTGCGAGCGTGACGAAGATGCCGATCATCGTCATCATCGCACCGTCGAGCGGATGATCGTAAAGCGCAAAGCCTCGGAATTCTCCCGGCTCGGCAACGGCCAGGGTATCGCCGAAATGAACAGGAATGAGCTGAATTTCGAAGACGTTTTCGCCGACACACATCGCGGCGTTGAAGGTAACCAGGTACATCACCAGCTTGGCGAATGCCGCCCGCTCTTCGTCTCTCGAGTTTTGCAATATGAATGCCATCAACATGGCAGGAACAAAGCTGTTCACCGTCGCGGCCGACCCGGACATCCCTCCGTAGACGCAACTGAACGCCAGCGAAACCAGGAGCAACCCCATCGCGACCAGAAAATAACGGACGCCTTGGCCGGAATACTCGGGGTCGCCAACGCCGCGGCGTCGGAAAAACTGGACGGCGGCAATCGTGGCCAGAACCAGCGTCGGATGAAACCGCGAGTAAATTGGCGCGGCCGGATCCCCGGTGTGGATGCCGAGATCGTACAGGACCTGACCGGAGACGGTCAGCCCCGCGGTGAGCGCGAGCATCGTTGTCTTGCAGCCCGGCGTCCAAGGAACCTTCCCCGGGATCGCGTCGCCGACATTCGCTTCTTTCCACTGCATCATGGCCTCGCGGAAGACATGAGTGAGTCGATGACCGGCACCAACTTCGCGCCCACGATATCCCAATTGAAGGTCTCTCGTGCGCGCTTTCGCGCCGCCCGCCCCATTTCGAGGGCACGCTGGGGATCCGCCAGAAGCGCGCCCAGCGCCCCGGCAAGCGATCGGGAATCACGAATTGGCACCAGCAATCCGGAAACTCCGTCCTCAATGGCATCGGGGAATCCCCCGGTGAGCGTTCCCACCACGGGAAGACCATACGTTGCCGCTTCGATCACCGCGACTGAAGAAGGTTCAACGATGCTTGGCAAGCAGAAGATCGAACTCTCTTTGAGAATTTCTTTTACCTCATCCGGAGAAATCTTACCCGTCGTCCGAATCTTGGGATGCGACACGGCCGGAGTACAGCCGACAATCGTGAGGCTTGCGTCCGGAAATTGCTCGGTGAGCTGCAGGAACGCCTCGACCAGATATTCGCCGCCCTTGCGGTCCCACTCGATTCCAACGAAGCAAATCTTTTGCGCGGCATAGCGCGCGAGCGAAAAATTCTCGAAATCGCTCTCGATGTTCGAGCCGATATACACGACATGCACCTTGTCGGGCGCGCATCCATAGTCTTGGACCAATGTCGCCTTGGCGTGTGACGCCGAAACGGCGATGGCATCCGCCCGGTGATAGAGCTCAACCTCCTGAGCCTGAAATCGCTCAGGAAAATGTGTCTCCGTGAACCTCACGCTGCGCAGGGTATAATCGGTGTATACCAGAAGCGGGACCCCGGGAAGAGCGGCATTGAAGAGCCCTTGAGTTTGCACGACGAGGTCGATCTCGTCCCTGAGCGGCGCGAACTGCTCGCGAAAATGGCTGGAGATTCTCTCGAAAACATAGGGGTTCTTGAAAAAATAGCCGTGCCGTTCGCCAGCGTCAAACAAGACACCGATCCCGTAGTGGACGGCCTCGACGGTGAGGCCGATCAATACCTCAAGCGGCCTTTTCTTTATCGCCGCCTTGACATCGAAGTCGATGATCTCATGATCAGGATACCGCTTCCTGATCTGCGCCAGCAGGGATCTATTCGTAAACGAGAAATGGCCCAGGCGGACAAACAGAATTTTTCGCTTGGTCATCACAACTCAGATATTATTGGATTCCGCGACAGACTTATCGCTCCGATGTGTTCCATCAAGATTATCGGCCATCGGCCCGTCTAGGTCTTGCAATAAGGATCGTACGTGGCGATACGGGAATGGTCAAGAAATCGAACGAATTCTTCTCGGTGGAAGCGATGAATTTCCAATCATCAGACCATCGTGACGAAGGAAAATCGGCCGTCGATAAGAGACAATTTCGTGACGCGACATTTTTGTGCTGGCTCCGCGCCGCTATGCGCGTAAGTTGACACGCGATTTGCCACAGTATCGCGGCATTGGTTCATCGGAATGCCTGTAATGCCTCCCCGCCCCAGGATTTGTTATATCATTGCGCCCAGCGGCCAGAAGGGTGGCGGCATGGGGCGCGTGAAGGATTACATCCTCGAATCTGGAGGCGATCGTTGGGGACGTGTCCGCTTCGAGGCCATCGATACCCGCGGCTCGGGCTCGGCCGCGTGGTCGATTGTCCGGGTCTGCCGCGCCGTTGCAACGATCTGGACCAGCGCCCTCCTGCGTCGGGTTGCCCTCGTTCACGTCAACCTCGGTGACCGCGGCAGTGCCGTCCGCAAGGGTATCGTCGTCATCATGAGCCGGCTCGTGTCGGTACCGGTAATCCTCCACCTGCACGCCGCCGAATTGACCGACGACTACGCCCGCGCCGGCTGGCTCAAACGCCGACTCCTGCAAATTCCCTTCAGGATGGCTCAATGCTGCGTCGTGCTCGGCGAGCGCTGGCGCGATTGGCTCATCGACGAAATCGGCGTCGACCGCGACAAGATCGAGATCCTCTACAACGGCGTTCCCATACCAGCCGGCGCCGCAACACCGCGACAACCGGCTATCGATGCGGCACCAATAATCCTGTTCCTCGGGAACCTGATGGAGAGAAAGGGTGTTTCGGATCTGCTTCATGCGCTTGCCGGTTTCGCTGGCACCGTACCGCAATGGCGCGCGATTTTCGCCGGCGGTGGCGATCTCCAGCACTATCAGGCGCTTGCCCAGGATCTCGGGATATCCGCCCATGTCGAGTTCGCGGGCTGGGTCGATCAGGATAAGGCGCGAACGCTGATCCGGGGTGCCACGATGCTGGTCCTGCCATCCTATGACGAAGGTCTGCCGCTCGTGATCCTCGAGGCTCTCGGGGCAGGAACCCCGGTCATCTGCACCCCCGTGGGAGCGATACCCGAAGTCCTGCAATCAGAAGAGACTGCGATCCTCGTCGGGGCGGGTGATCGTCCCGCACTCGAGCGCGCCCTGATCCGTTTGGCACAGGACCCGGCACTGCGTGCACACCTCTCCGCTCAGGGATCTTCCCTGTTTCGGCAAGAATTCACTCTGGGCGTCTTTCTGGACCGATTATTCGATATTTATCGTCGATACTGTGGTGTCGAGATAGAGCGCGATCCCGGGCCCGGCGCCAGGATCTCCGACGACATCAAGCCTGAACGGATCTCGAACGGTCGATGATTGACACCGCCAAAACGCTTCCCTCGGGAACCATCCTGGATGCAGACATCTGCATCGTCGGCGCCGGCGCCGCCGGAATTGCCCTGGCGTTACAGTTCGCCGATACCGACAAGACGGTCCTCCTCATCGAATCCGGGGATGTCGCCGAGAACCCGGAAATTCAAGCTCTCTATGAGGGATCGGTCGTCGATCCGGCACTTCACAGCCCGGCTGATCGCTACCGTCAACGCGTCTTCGGCGGAACGACCACGATCTGGGGCGGTCGCTGCATCCCGTTCGATCCAATCGATTTCGACTTGAGAGCCTGGATCGACAATTCGGGTTGGCCGATCGAGTACGCCGAGGTAGCGGGCTACTATCCAGCTGCAAACGCGCTGTGCGAAGCCGGGGACTGTGACTACGATGCCCGCTCGGCACTCGGCGCGCCGATGCGCCCGATGATCGAGGGCTTCCACTCTTCCCATTTCAACGCAGACTCGCTCGAGCGTTTCAGCTGCCCGACCAATTTCGCGGCGCGCTATGGCCACCGGCTGAGCGCAAGTCGAAATATCCGCGTGCTGCTCAACGCCAACTGCACCGAGATCGTTGCCAATAATCGCGGCGACCACGTCGATCACATCATCCTGCGAACCCTATCAGGCGGCCACTTCGAGGCGCGTGCCCGCAAGTTCATCCTGGCGATGGGCGGACTCGAAATTCCCCGCATTCTCCTGGCGTCGAACCGCGTGCATCCGCGGGGTATCGGTAACGGCCATGACCTCGTCGGCCGCTACTACATGTGTCATATCGCCGGAACCATCGGCGACGTCCGTTTCAGCGTGCCTAAGGAACAGGTCTGGCATGGATACGAGAACGCCTGGGACGGCGTATATTGCCGCCGGCGCCTCGCCCTCACGCCTGAGACCCAGCGGGCGTTGCAGGTCGGCAATGTGGTCATGCGGCTTCACCATCCGCGCCTGGTCGACCCCGGCCATCAGACCGGGATCCTTTCGGCGATCTACCTCGCGAAACCGCTCATCAGCTATGAGTATGCAAAACGGCTCTACGGGCCTGACCCGGTCGGACTGGGCGACTATCTCCGCCATGTTCTGAACGTCGTCAGCCAGCCCATACGGACGGCCAGATTCCTGGCGGACTGGGCATGGCGCCGGACACTCGCCGTACGAAAGTTTCCGTCGATCATCATCGCGTCCACGGCCAATCGCTATTCCCTGGACGTCCATGCCGAACAGATTCCCAATCCCGAAAGCCGGGTATCGCTCGCAGAGACGCGCGACCCTCTGGGATTGCCTCGGATCGCAATCGACTGGCGCTACACGGCCGCGGATATAGATACGGTGGCAACCGCGCTCCGGCTCCTCAAACAGGACTTCGCCGCCTGGGGCGGCGGGACGTTGGAGTACGATGAGGACGAAGTCGAAGCCGCGATGCTTCGAGAGGGCGCCTATGGTGGACACCATATCGGCACTGCGCGCATGGGCAGGACTGCCGAAGAGGGAGTCGTCGACCGCGATTGTCGGGTGTTCGGGATCGACAACCTCTACATTGCGGGCAGTGCCGTATTCCCAACGTCGAGCCAAGCAAACCCGACATTGACGATCGTGGCGATGGCGTTGCGGCTCGCCGATCATTTGCGGCATCGCTTCGCACCCTCGACAATCGCTGCAGGTGTCACAGCACAGGAACACGAATAATGCGCGTCCTCGTGATCGGTGCCAGCGGCTTCATTGGATCAGCGGTGACTCGTGCGCTCGCAGCACGCGGCGACGTTCAGGTGCGCGCGGGGATGCGTAATCCGGGTCGCGCGTCTTTCGATAGCAGCGTCGAAATCCGACAACTCGACAGCAACGACAAAACGATGCTGGCAGCGGCCATCAGCGACGTGACCCATGTCGTTGACTGCGTCATGGGTTCTGCCGCGACGATGACCGGGACGAGCGCGAATCTCGCGGCGGCCGCCCGATCGTCCGGCCTGCGGCGCGTTGTCACTCTCAGCAGCTGCGCGGTCTATGGATCGGCACAAGGCTATGTCGACGAAGCAACACCACTGTGCGAGCCAAGTGACGACTATGCCGCGGCAAAGGTCGAATGCGAGCGGATCTTGCTCGATGCCGGAGGACACGGCCTATCGTCGGTGATCCTGAGGCCGAGCTGTGTCTACGGCCCGGGATCGCAACAATGGACCGTACGTATCGCCAAGATGCTCATCGCCCGCAGGCTCGGCGATCTCGGACAAGCTGGTGAGGGCACCGCGAATCTCGTCGCCGTCGATGACCTCGTGTCTGCCATCCTGGCAGGCCTGGAACTGCCGGGAGAGGGCACCGATATATTCAATATTTCCAACGCTTCGCCGGGGACATGGAATGCCTATCTCATGGCGTTCGCCCGCATGCTCGGGGCAATCCCCGTGCGGCGCATTCCCTCGTGGCAATTACGTCTCGATGGCAAACTCGCCGCGCCGCCGCTGAAAGTCGCGCAGATTCTACGCGATCGGCTCAAGCTCACCGGGGTGCAGATCGCAGATCCGATTACCCCTTCGATGCTCCGGCTTTTCGCTCATCAGGTTCAGTTTGGATCACACAAGGCCGACCGGCTCTCGTCGTTCCATCGCACGCCATTGCAGGAAGGTCTTGCCTCTGCAGCGCTGTGGTTCAAAGAGCACTTCGTATAAATAAATGCTTCTGTATAATGATCTAGGTGAATATGGCCATAAAATCGGTTTAGATAGATTAATGTTCCGCAGATGGGAATGATGAATGGCTAAAATCTCCGAAGCTCTGAATCGCGCAGGGGTAGACTTGCAGCAGGCCTCTCCAGGGGCCGTGGCGAAAGGGCCGGACTCTGCAGCATTTCGCCCTGCCCACAATCCGGCGATTATCAAGCTGTATTACACGGTCGAGGCATTGAAGCCGCAGAATGCCCGGGTCGTGCTGCAATTCGTCGCCGCGACGCCCGGCGAGGGCACGACGACGATTGCCAGAGGGTATGCCGCGATTGCCGCAAGTGAGGGCAATCAGCGTGTGTTGCTGATCGATTGCAATCCCTCCACCAGCCCCCATTCCACTCAAGCGGATGTCCGTCCGACGCTGATCGAGGCACACAAGCAGGGACTACCCCTCGATCAGGTGGTAACGCCGAGCAAGCGCTACGCAAACCTTCAGCTGGTACAGCTGTCGCATAGCCCCAATCCCCTGATCGAGATCGAGAGCGAAGATCTCATCGCCATGTTCGCGGCGCTGCGCGAAGACTATCCCACTATCATTCTTGATTGCGCCCCGGCCAACCAGGCTCCCGACTCGATAGCAATGTCGAGATATTGCGACGGCACCATTCTCGTGGTCCGAGCCGAAGGGGTACGTTCTGCCGTCATCAAGTCCGTGCAGGACAACATAAAGCTCGTTGGCGGCCAGATCATCGGCGCCGTCTTCAATCGTCGCAACGTCTACATTCCGAAATGGCTCTACCTGAGCCTCTTCTCGAGTTCTGTCTGATCAAATCCGTCACAGGAACCGCGATAGCAGGAAGGCCGCATGAAACTTGGTTTGAGCCGTCGCCAACTCCTCCGGGATTCGACGGCACTCCTGGCTGGCATGGCGATATCCGAGTCCGGCTTCGGGGCGTTACCGACCAGCACATCGGACCTTTCTCTCAAGCAGATCGCAGCACAGCGCGGCATCCTTTATGGTGCCGAGGCGGTCTTCGAGGAACTCCACGACGATAAGGAGTTTGCGGCGCTCTTTGTCGAGCAATGCGGGATATTGACCCCCGGCGTCGAAGCAAAATGGGCCGACGTGGAGCCTGAGGACGGCGAATTCCACTTCGAGCATCTCGACTGGATGGTCGACTTTGCCGAAAAGAACGGCATTAAGATCCGCGGCCATAACCTGATGTGGTCGGTTTACAACCCAGCCTGGGCGAGAGCCGCGGTAAGCCTCGAGGGGCGTGGCAGCGAGATTCTCCAGCGACACATCACCACAGAAGTTGCGCGGTATCGCGGCAGAATCAGTTACTGGGATGTCGCCAACGAGGTCACCGATCCACTCTACAACCCGTTGGACGACGGGCTCGTCGACAGTATGTGGCACCGTCACGTCGGGCCATTAGCGATCGATGATGCCTTCAAATGGACTTATGCCGCTGATCCCACGCCGATTCTCTTCGTCAACGACGATAATCTCGAATATGACAGCCCCGACCGGGAGGAGAAGCGCAACACTTATCTGCGCCTGGTGGAAACCTGGCTCAAACGTGGCGTGCCGATCACGGGATTCGGGCTCGAGTCCCACCTACGGCCGCTGAAGCGGATCGACGAAAAACGGTACCGGCGTTTCCTGGCAGAGCTCGCGGGAATGGGGCTCACCATTCACATCACCGAACTCGATATCATTGATCGTGATTTGCCGGCCGATATCGCGCTCAGGGACAAGCAAGGCGCTGATTTCTGCAAGCGTTTCCTCGACATCGCGCTCGACGAGCCCGCGGTCAAGGCGGTGATCACATGGGGCCTGTCGGATCGCTATACCGGTATGGATGGCGACCCCGACGTCGTGCGCCCGGATGGGCTGCCATCACGCTGCCTCCCCTACGACCGCGACCTCAAGGCAAAACCGATGTGGCACGCAATCGCGGACGCGTTGCGCCATGCTCCGGCCCGGTAGGGTTGGCTGGCATCCACGGCGACATTGAGAGATCCGCTTGATGCAACAATGCGTACTGCGCGGGATCGCTCCTGATTCACCGTTCTGCAAGACCATCGGCTCGGCACTGGGGACCGGTATAGCCCTGACGTGCCTGGCGCCCGAGGCCCCATCACCCATCCTCTGGCAATATATCGTGGCGGGAACCAAGCTGAATTGGCGTGGTAGTGCCGCGCCGGACCCGGATCCGGAATCTCATCGAGGCGAGATCGTGATCGATCTTTTCCCCGGGTCGATTGCTCTCCCCGCGGCGACCCGGCGTTGGTGGTTCGCCAACGAACGCGGCGAGCCGGTTCTGGCCCCGTTCGTCTGGGCCGGATCATTCTACACCGAACCCTATTATTTTTCGGTCTACCTGCTCGAAGACTCCCCTGACGGCCCGCTGATTCTCGGCGAAGCTCACCTGACCAGCCGTCGGAGCCTTGCGGAGCTGCTCTCGGCGGTGGCCGAAACCTGCGCAGCGCTTCTCTCCGATGCCTTTCGTCACCCACCGGACGAACGGCGACCACATGGCGTTACGGACAGCGTCCGGCCCCAGGACGCGATGGGGGCGGTCTGCCAGATGCTTCGAGGAGCCGTCAACCGCCGTTATGCCCGCTGGCGAGACCGGTTGCTGGCGGAGGATTGGGCGATCGGTCAGGGCTCGGCATCGTTGACCGGTCTGGTAACGAAATCGAAAGAGCCTCGCGCGGTCGATGCAAGCATATTGGGGCCGATCTCGTGGCGGGCGGCGGACAGTCCGCAGCGATATCTCGCCGATCCCTTCTTCTGGCCGGGCCTGCCTGATCGTCGCCTTGTCGAAGAGTTCTCCTATGAAACCGGGCTTGGCCGGATCGTCGCATTGGACGCGACGGACGGGCGCGCTTACGCGCTCGACCTCGGCTTCGATTGCCACCTCTCCTACCCCTTCACCTGGAGCGAAGCCGGCGACGTCTTCATGATACCCGAGTCTGGCGCCAGCCGGATTACCCGCCTATTCCGCCTCCATCGCGACCGCCAGCCGGACGTCGTCTGCACCATCGCCGAGGACATGGCGATCGCGGATCCGACCCTCTTCCGTTACGGCGGACTATACTGGATCGCCTTCACGGATACCGATCTCGGCGTGCATGACAACCTGTGTATGCTCTATAGCGAAACCCTCTCCGGCCCCTGGCGGGTGCACGCAGGCAACCCCGTAAAACGGGACGTCCGTTCAGCCCGCCCCGGCGGCACGCCGTTTTCCCATGAGGGCGAACTCTACCGCCCGGCACAGGACTGCGCCGCAGGCTACGGCGCCGCTCTCGCGATCAACCGGATCATACGCTGCGATCCGGCCGGATACCGCGAGGAGACCTGTCTCGTCATCCGGCCCGATCCGAGTGGACCGTATCCCGATGGGCTCCACACGCTCTCTGTCGGTGAAGACGGTATGGCCTTTTTGATCGACGGCAAGCGCTATCGGACCAACAGCGCCGCCTTGATGAAGAAGCTGAAGTCTCGGCTTCTCCGATCACGATAAACTACTCGTAGGCGCCGAGTGCTGCGATGGTGGGCCGTTTGACGCCGTCGAAGTCGTAAGCGGCACCAGCGCCCGGCTTGCCCGCGCCCACGGCCGGACTCGAGGCCAGAATGTGGAAGTTCGCTGTTGCAGGTAGGATCGACGCTAGGTCGAACAACGGGTCGGCCGTCATGCTGTGGCTTCCCCAACTCGTACCGGTGGTGAGCCGAATATAGGTCGGCGTTCCAACGTTAGCGGCGACATTATAGTCGATCCAGATATTCGTGCTGCCCTGAGCTTGGAAGCTGGTGTAGCCGCTGCCGTTACCCCAAAGAATATTGTTGTAGACGGAAACGTTTCCGGAGCCCATTGCTTCAACCTCGCCGACATATAGACCGACGAAGCTTGGGCCAGTGTTGTTTTTATAGGTTGTATTATTACGGATTGTAACGTTGTTGCTGCGGTTTACATGTACCGCACGACCGCCGTTATTGAATATGATGTTATTCTCGATCAAGGTGCCGCCGAGATAGGCTGGAGCAACCGCAGCGTAGTTGAGCTGAGTATGCTGGGAATCGTCGACGATTATGCCGTTGCCGTCGGTGATGAGGCCGCTCGTCGCCGAAGCGACGTGGTTGGCATTGCCATAAATCACATTGCTGCCGATGTAGTTGTGGTTCCCGGTCGTCGAGCTATCGACGTTGGTCAGCTGATAGAGATCGATACCGCTGGGGTCCCCGTTTGATAGCCAGGCATTGTCATAGACCGTATTCTTGACGACGGACAGGTAATCGGCGTGGGTCAATTGCAAGCCTGCGCCGCCACAATTATGGACCCGATTGTGTTTGATGGTGATGTGGTGGACGGGCGACGCTCCTTCGGTCGCGATACCGCTGGCGGTACTTGCCGCCGCTTGTACATCAAAATAGGAAACGCTTACGTAGCTCACCCCGGCCTTGAACTGAATTGCGTTGCCGGAGGCGGTATGGATCTGGGTGAGCATCCCGGTGTCGCCCACGATATTGATGGGAGCGCTCGCGTTCCCCGACACCGTCAAATACAGCAAGGCCGAGTAGGAGCCAGCCAGGATATGCAACGTATCCCCTGGGGCCAGGACATGCATCGGCGCCCAGAAGCTCCGGAACGGATTGTCCTGCGCCCCCGTGCCCGGATCGGCGACGCCGGCCGCTACCAATGGTCCCTGAACATAGTAGTCCGTCGCATTCGCCGCACGGAACCCAAGGGCTTGCAGAATAACGGCAAGGGCGATCACTCGCCGGAACGATGTAATTCTCAATACAATTCTCCCCAATTGTCCCCAACGACAACATACACTAACGCACGCGAAATTCTATATTCCCCAGAATCCCGCAAAAAATTCAGGATCCGCAATATGTACCATTATTAGTTGCGAACATTCCCTGCTGCTGTCGCGTTAACTAGCATGGCGTTTGTTACCGGAAGACTAATTTCGGGAAATGGCTCTGTGACAAATTTGGGGCGCGGTCAGACCACGGGTGCCCTGGGATCACCGCTCTACGGTTCTTGGTGCCGGCGAGCCGTCCTGGCAGCAAGCTCCCGCGGCATCGATGCCACGATGGCAATGCTGCGCCCGAGCGCGGATCAGGTGATCGTGCGGCACCGCTTTAGCGGCCGGCAGGCATGCTGCGGCGGATCACGACCCGGCGGAACGGCCGGCCCCGCGAAGCCGCTCTAGGACTCTATGATTCTAGAGCAAATTCCTGCGATCCGATGATTCCATCCGATCGCAGTTTTCTCTAGAGGCTGCGTCCGCGTAGCCTATCTCTGATGCCTCGAAGCGGAGTCTCGACAATCTTGTTCATGATCGCCGCGAGGCCGATTGAGAGCGGAATCGCAAATGCATACGCAACAAATGAGCTACCCCCTGTTACGCCAAGCAAGAGCAACAATATCGTTCCGTGATTGATGTACAGGGGATACGACAGTTCACCGAGTCGCTTGTCCAGCGCCTTGAATCGTTCGGGAACCCTGCGAACGAACGCCAAGACAGTGAACGAACTCAGGAGAACGATCAAAACTGGTAGTTGGTAGGCGAGGACCGGGTGGCCGCGCTCTTTGATGTGTGGCAACGCGAGGAGGACACAGACGGCCGCGACAACAAGATGGGAGAATGTGAACCGGTTCGGCTTTTGCCAGACGAAGAACACGCCGAGTCCGAAGAGAAAGAACGGGATCAGGCCCAATTGCTCGGGCACGTGACCATTGCGCCGAAGAAATACGCCGAACAAGGCATAGCCGATCCCCAGCATAACATAAGGTATCGCGCGCCCCATCGATCCTCTTAACTTCATCATCGCCAGGTAGGTTACAAAGGCGAGAATGTAGAACAGAAATTCGATCCTCAAGGTCCACGCGAAGGGGACGGGTGAAAAATCCTGTTTGAGAAGGTATTTCGGCTGGAACCCGGGAACGATGTCGAGCACGCCGGAAAGCAGGGCGCGCGGGCTAATGGGCGAAATCGTCAACGGGGCATCCAGGCTGACCGGACGTCCCATCAAGTAGAAGGCTCCCTCGACGATGACCACCAAGATGAGAGCGGCCAAATACGGCGGCACGAGCCTCAAGACACGATTTGCCAGAAATGCATAGGGGCGGTCGGCGTAGAAAGTTGCGTTTGCCTCGGCGACGA
>CAIUCF010000035.1 GCA_903897565.1 uncultured Rhodospirillales bacterium
GGGACCTTGCAGTGCCTGTGGAAACATGCCGACGCCATGTTCAACCCGCGCTACGGCACGCTCGGCCTGCTGGCCATGCCGCAGGTCTGGTTGTTCCAAATCATCTTCTCGGTGGTGTCGCCGCTGGTCGATCTGCTGCTGGTCTGGCAGATGATCGCGACCTATCTCGACTATCTCCAGCACCGCCAGCAATTCACGCCCGACAATCTCGAGAAGACCGGAATCTATTACCTCGCCTTCATCCTGGTCGATCTGACCGCCGGGGTGATCGCCTTCCTGCTCGAGCGCGGCGAAAACTGGCGGCTGGTGTTCTGGCTCCCGTTCCAGCGCTTCGGCTATCGGCAGCTCATGTACTACGTCGTCGTCAAATCGGTGATTGCCGCGCTGACCGGCCTCGTCGTCGGCTGGGGTAAGCAGGAGCGCAAGGCCACGGTTGCCACCGGCGGACGCAAGACGAAACGGCCCAAACCGGCAGAGTAGAGTTTTCGCGAGAGCGCACCTGTACGACGCGGTTTGCCGTTACCATATTGTCAGTCTCGTCGGTCCTTCGCCGCGATCTCCCCGTTCTGAGAAGAGGAAGCCCTATGCCGTCGTTGTTTGATCCGATCCGTCTCGGCGCCGTAAACGCGCCCAACCGAATTCTGATGGCCCCGCTCACGCGCGGTCGCGCGACCCGCGAACACGTACCGACCGCGGAAATGGTGACCTATTACAGCCAGCGTGCGGGTGCCGGCCTCATCATCACCGAGGCCACCGGGATCAGTGTCGAAGGCACCGGGTGGCCTTTCGTCGGCGGCATCTGGACCGACGCGCAGGTTGCCGGGTGGAAACCGGTCACTGACGCGGTTCATAAGGCCGGTGGCCGCATCTTCGTCCAGCTATGGCATATGGGTCGTCTGGTCCACCCGAACTTTCTCGGCGGAGAGAAGCCGGTGTCATCCTCGGCGACGACCGCACCGGGCAAGGGCTATACCTATGACGGCCGGTTCCCCTATGCCGAGGCGCGGCCGCTCGACATCGCCGAAATTCCCCGGCTCATCGAAGATTATCGCCACGCCGCCCGCAATGCGATCGCCGCCGGCTTCGACGGCGTCGAAATCCATGCCGCCAATGGCTACCTGATCGACCAGTTCCTGCGTGACAACTCCAACTTCCGGACCGACGCCTATGGCGGCTCGATCGACAATCGCATCCGTCTCCTGACCGAAGTGGCGCACGCGATCGCCGATACCATCGGCGCCGACCGCACGGCGGTGCGCCTGTCGCCCAACGGCGATACCCAGGGCGCCAATGACAGCAACCCGCAGACCTTGTTCCCCGCCGCAGCGGCGGCCCTGTCGAAGATAGGGATCGCCTTTCTCGAACTGCGCGAACCCGGTTTCGACGGCACCTTCGGCAAGGCTGAGGTCGATCCGATCGCGCCGTTGATCCGGAAGGTGTTCAAGGGACCGCTGGTCCTCAACTCGGACTACACACTGGAGAAGGCGCAGGCCGCGCTTGCCGCCGGTGAGGCCGACGCCATCGCCTTCGGCCGGCCGTTCATCTCCAATCCAGATCTCCCCCACCGCCTCGCCAAGAACATTCCTCTGGCAGCGGACAACATGGCGACCTGGTATTCGCAGGGCGCGGAGGGCTACACGGACTACCCCGCCGCGGCA
>CAIUCF010000036.1 GCA_903897565.1 uncultured Rhodospirillales bacterium
CCTGATCATCGTCATGGCCCTGCAGGTTTGCCGGGCATACGACCGCAGCGCTATGCGACATCCGCTCGGCGCCCTGCAGGCGGTTGGGCTGGCCTGGATGGGCGCCACGACGGCGGTGTTCCTCGTCGGCATCTATGGGCGGTCCGGCGCCGGCATCGTTCATCCGTGGCTCACGCCGTCCTGGGTCGTGATGGGCTGGTTCGTCGGTCTGATTCACATCGTGATGACGGCGATCGTGGCCCATCTCATGGCCAATGGCTATCTGCGGGAGCGGATCGTGATCGTCGGCGCCGACGGCACTCGGTCGGAAACGATTGTTCGCCAGGTCGTCGGTAGCGGCACCAACGAGATCACGATTTTGGGGCTGTTCGACGATCGCAAGGGCAGGGTGCCCGATCATGTCGAAGGGTATCCGGTGCTCGGCGATACCAATTCTCTGGTCTCCTACGTGCGCAGTAACCAGGTCGACAGGGTGATCCTGTCGCTGCCTTGGACCGCGGAGCGTCGCGTCCTCGGCCTGATCGAGAAGCTGCGGCAATTGCCCGTTCGTATCGATCTGCTGCCGCACAATCTGATCTGGGGTTTCCACACCGATATCGGGCGGGTGGCGGGCATTCCGGTGGTCACGGTCGCCAACCAACGCGTCGACGCCCAACTCGGCCTGCTCAAGCGGATCGAGGATATCGTGCTCGGTAGCCTGTTTGTGCTGATCCTCGCACCGATCTTCGTCATCATCGCGATCGCCGTCAAACTGACGAGCCCAGGGCCGGTGCTGTTCCGGCAGAAGCGCTACGGTTTCAACAACGAAGTCTTCAATGTTTACAAATTTCGCAGCATGTATGATCGCGGCGAGAGCGCGCCGGTGCGACAGGCGTCGCGCGGCGACGCCCGGGTGACGCCGCTCGGCCGCTTCCTGCGCCGCACGAGTCTCGACGAACTCCCCCAGTTCTTCAATGTGCTCGAAGGCACCATGTCGATCGTGGGGCCGCGGCCGCACGCGATTCCGCACAACATCGAATATGGCAAGATCATCAGCGGCTATTTCGCCCGCCACAACGTCAAGCCCGGGATTACCGGCTGGGCCCAGGTCAACGGCTATCGCGGCGAGACCGATACAACCGAGAAAATGACCAAGCGGGTGGAGTTCGATCTCTACTATATCGATCATTGGTCATTGACCTTCGATCTGAAGGTTATCGTGATGACCGCATTTCGCGTCTGGTTCCAGACGACCGCCTATTAGCGCTCCAGCGGCGCCAGGCTACTTCTGGACCTTGATGGGACGCAAATTCCCCGTCAGATCAGCCACCATGGCTCGAACAAAGCCGAGCGAGGCCAGGGCGTAACGCTTGAACAGGCGACGAGGCTCCAAGAGGATTCGCCAGAGCCATTCGAGATTGGCGCCTTTGACGATGGGCGGCGGTGTCGGCACCATGCCGAGCTCCATCTTGACCGCCTGGCCGACGCAGAGCGCCCAACAAGGCGGGAGCGTGGTCGCATAGCGGTCGATGAAGATCTCGCTGCGCGGCGCGCCGACGCCCATGAAGAGTATCGTCGTGCCATGGTCGCGAATGGCCTCCGCCAATGCCTGGCAGGCCGCGGCATCATGTTCGAAACCGAAGGCGGGAACATGGGTTGCGACCGCCCCGTCCATCCCGCGCTCACGGGCGAAGGCATGCACGGCCGCCGCGGTCTCCTCCCCGTCCACGACGAAGAACAGGCGGTGGTTCAGCGACAGCATCGGTGCCCGCATGGTTTCCATGACGATGTCGCAGCCGGTAACCCGGCCTGACGTCAACGGATAATGGCGGAGTCTGGCGAAATAATAGACCGGGAAACCATCGCAGGTGATGATCTCGGCGCCGCTATAGGCCTTGCGAAATGCTGCGTCGGTCTGCAGGCGGGAAATATGATCGATATTCGGCGTCACCACGAGGCCGACGCCATCTTCTGGAAGGCGGCGCCGGCTGACGATGACTGCTGCGACCTGGGCGGCGTCGCCGATCGTGAAATTAAGCCCGAGGATCGGTGACTCGTAGCTCGGTAGACTGATCATCTCTACCTGCAACTCCCTCTCACAAACGCTCATATTCGGGCGACGCTGCGCTCGAAGCCGTAAGAAACGGACCTCGAAATTCCGCAGGCGTCATCGTTGCCGCTCAGAAGATGGACATCCTGCGTCCGCCGCCGCCCTGGAGTCACCGGAGCCATGCCCGATAACGAGCCCGGCAGGCCGAGGATCCAGCGGCCCGTCGCTGCCGTGATCGGCGCCAGTGCCGGGTTCAGATCGCGGATTCGCCGATAAACGGAGTCTCGGGCACCGATACCAGCACCTTCAGACCCAGCGCCCGTTCAAGCTTCTCCGGGGAAATGATCCCAGGCCTTCTGGCTTCGCTGATCAGCGCGACGAGGATCGACAGGATAAGCCCGACGGCGATACCGCCCCCGATCAGCGGGATCGTGAGACTGCTCGGGTTCTGGGGAGTGACTGCGGGCTCGATCTGCCGGACATTCGCAGCCCGGCGCTGAGAGACGTCCTCGATTTCTTTATGAAGATCGTATCGCTTGATGGCGTCCTCGTAGCTGGCCTCCGCAACCTTGCTCTGCCGGTCCAGCGTCTCGAGTTCAGCTTCGTCGGCGCTCAAGCGCTCGAGTTGATCGCCGATCGCGGCAAGCTGCGTCAGATCGGTATCGCGCCGCGCCTCCGCCGCCCTGAGATCCTCCTGCGCCCGCGCCAGGTCGGCGCTCACGATGTCGTAATTCGCATTTCGACCAACGCGCTTTGCCGATAGATCCCCCTCGCCGTTCGCCTTACGAACCGCTTCTTCAACGGTCGCGATCTGATTGTTGATGTCCTTGATGGGGCGGCTGTCGGGCTTGAATTGGGTAAGGAGCGTGGCCTTCTGCGTGATCAGGGTATTCAAGCCGGTCCGGAGTTCGGCAGTGCGCACATCATAGTCTGCTTCGCTATAGAGCGTGACGTCGACCGGCGTATGCGCCAGTTGCAGCTGAATTTCCGGGATACGGTGATTGAGCTGCGCGATAACGCTGCGCGCGTCGTCAAGGTCCTTGCTGATATCGCCGCGCCGGTTGATCAGCAACGTCCGCTGTGCCGCAAAATCGTAGACCGAGTGTTCCAGCTTGAATTTCGCGGTCGTTTGATCCAGCCCCTCGAGCTGCGCCCGCAAACTCTCGACCTGCTGGGCAATCATTTCAGATTGAGTATTCGCGTAGAGCGCGTGACGTTTGTCGATGTATAGAGCGATCAGCGTGTTCAATGTCTGCTTGGCGATATCGGCATCTGGATTACGATAGCTGATCTGGATGATGCTACCCTCTTTCTGCGCAAGCAGACTCAGATCGTCATCGAACAGGGGGACTGCGGCCTGGACAGGGTCCGGCGCGCCCTTGTCGTCGGCGCTTGCGATCCCGCAGGCCACCAGAACCGCCTTGATCGAGGATTTGACGCCGCCGATTGCCTTGGCAATGAGCCCCGGAGGCTGGACGAGCTTAGGATAGACGTTCGCCAAGCCGATTTTGCGGATCACCGCCTCATGGAGCGCCGAGCTGCTGAGGATTTCGATTTCGGTCGGGAGAATTTCGGTCCGGCTGAGCGAAGACGCAGCTTCGACGTTGGTCCCGGTATCTGCCTGGGTCGCGTAATCCGTGCTCGGCAACACCAGCAACGAGGCGGAGGCCTCATATTTCTTGGGCGTGACCACCGCAATCAGGACGAATACGACAATCGCCGAGATCATCGTGATCAGGATTACCTTCCGGTCTTTGAAGCCCGCGTTCAGAATTTCGCGGAAGGACGGAAGTGCCTCGGATGCAGAGAGGCTCGCCATGAAAATTATATCCCCTATCGTCTTAATATTAATGCGGGTCTACCTCGAGCACACCCCTTACAAGTATCGCAACATTACGCGAAGGGCAACCTGAAGGTCGAGAATTGTTTGTCGCGGGCCAAATTCTGCAGTCGAAACCTGTGCTTGTCGGGTCAGACTGTGTCCAGATGTCGCTGGCCGCGACGCGATTTCCCTGATCATGAGTCGGTCATCTTGTCCAGCCAGGGGCTGAACCGAAAGACATAGCGCTTTACGAGGACCGGAATGAAGAGGCCACCCGCCATGAGCGGTACCGACATCCAGATTAGGTTCAGCCCGTCCCAGGCGAAGAAATGGACGAGGGGCGCCTTCGCGATCCCAATTCCGACAGTATTCAGGAGATAAATGATAAATGAGCGAGTTCCCAACCACTGAATTGCCGAACTATCGAGGACGCGCCGGGTCCGCGCCAGAGCGTGCAGCGCGGGAATTGCGGCAAGGCTTGCGAAGGTAACGAGCAGGCTGGAGGGAACCGGCGGATCAATAACGACCAGGATTTCCGCGACGAGGAACACTAGCCAGGCAGCCTTTCGATATCGATCGAACAACTCGGTTGCCGGCTGAAGGTTCTGGCCGACCAAACCGCCGATCAGGAAATAGATAAAAAACGAACCGATCCGATCGATATACATATGGTGCGGGAGCGGGACGAAATGGATGACGGCAAAGAGGGCGGCCCATCCCCCCAAACGGTTGCCGCTCGCGCGCGTCATCCAGGGCGCTAAGGCCGAATAGACGAATAGCGTGACGAGATACCAACCGAAGAAGGTTGGACTATCATCGGTATTCCAAAACAAGCCGCTCAAGGCGCCCAGCGCCGAGTCGGGGGCGTGGTCGACGTGGACGAACCGCGCCGAAACCGCCTTGCCGACCACCACGAGCAGAGAAAAGAGCAAGAACGGCGCAAGCAGGCGGTTTGCCCTCTTCTTCACCCCGACAAGATAGCTATCGAAGTCAGCGGGAGCTTTGTACGTATAGAAATAAACCAAGCCACTAAGATACATAAAGAACGGCATGTGAAACGAATAGATCAGTCTTATCAACAGATCGTACCATGCCGCGTCTCGGGCCGGATCATGGGTGGAGACGATATGACCGAGGACGACCAGAAAAATCGTGAAGCCCTTGGCCTGATCGATATCGAGCATTCTGCTCCGATCGCGCCGAACCGTCACTGTCATCTGGGCGGAGTCAACATATGCCTGATTCATGTCTCGCTTCCGAGCCTTCCTGCCGCCTCAGATGATCCCGTCGGTCGGACTCCAGTGACGAGGACGATCGCCTGGACGGCGTGAAGACCTTATGGACGGTTTACTCTGGTCCCGGGCCCGAAGTTGTAGCCGGCGCTGAGATCCGAATATGCGGGGAGCGCAAGCCGGAATTGGTTCGCATAGTTGTCGAGATTGCCGATCCAGGTTTGCGGGACATAGACCAAATCCCCTGCCGCCAGAACGATATCCTGGGAGGAATCGGAGCCGTTGGCAATGCGGTTGTAGTCGATACGTCGGGCGAGCGTCCTGCCATCCGGCATCTGTCGCATTACGACGATGCTAGAGGATTTCGCTGTGATCTTGATCCCTTCCGCCATGCTGATTGCATTGGAAACCGTGGTCGGAGAGTTCAGCGGGATGGCGCTCTCGAGATTGACCTCGCCGGCGACATAAGCGCGATTGGCAGTCGCTGTCCGCAAGAAGACTTCGATGCTCGGTCGCACCAGCAGGCTTCCATAGGCCTTGACGAGACCATCTCGCAATTGGTCCACGGTAAGCCCAGCTGCGGTCACACCATGAGGGAGGTAGGGCAGCGCCAACTGGCCGTCGGGATGAATGAGTTCGCGCTCGTTCATCTGCGGCGAGTACTGGAACTTCACTTCGACCTCATCGCCGGGCTGCAGCAGATATGGCGGCGGCGAGTTCCACGTGCTTGCGCTGTTGTCGAAGGTCGCCGACGACTTTTTCTCGGCGCATCCGGTCAACATCAGAACCAGGACGACGCAACCAAGAACGGATGCAGAAAGGCGGTGATGGATGCGGGTAAAACGACGCATTGTTTCTCGAGTTCTCGACAGGTGGACCAAAATCATCGTCTCCGAGCTACCGAGCTGCGGCCGCAATGCTCTGAAGCATAGGACCAACCTTTTCTAATATCTGCACCGAGTTTTTGACAGTCCAATTTCTCGGGACGAGGTCGCGATGCGACGATATTGCTTGGGTTCAGCGGCGTGATCAAAAAATATATCGAGCCAAGGCCGATCAAACCTCTTGATCAGGCAGAAATGCAACATTAGGCCCTGCACCATGCCGGGCGGTCTGACGTCGGCGGCTGCAGTGTATCGCCATCAGCCGCTAGTGCGTTGCCGCCGCCGAACCCGACGTGCTCGAGACGGAGGTCGTCGTCGATGAGTTCGTGGTGTTGTTGTAGCTGGCGATGGAGTAGTTGAGCGACATCCCGGTATTGAGCGGGAGGGCAAGCCGGAACTGCGTGACGAAATCATCGAGATCCCCGACCCAGGTCTGCGGAACGTAGACGATATCGCCAGCGACGAGGCGAATATCCTGTGACGGGTCGGCGCCATCGACGATCTGATTGTAGTTGACGCGCCTCGCGATGGTCTTGTTGTCCGGAAGCTTCCTGATGACAAGGACGCTCGATCGTGCCGCGGTCGGCTTCAGTCCGGCCGCCATACTGATGGCCCGAGACACGGTCGTCGGCGCGCTCAAGAGGATCGTATTTTCACGTGTGACTTCACCCGCCACGAAAATGCGATTGGCTGCCGCGGTTCGGAGGATGACTTCGACGCTCGGGTTCACCATCACTGACGAATAGGCCTTCGACAAAGTGTCGCTCAGACCATCAATCGTTACCCCGGTCGCGGTAACATCTTGCGGAAGATACGGGAGCGTGATCTTGCCGTCGGGCCGGATGAGCTGGCGCTCGTTCAATTGCGGAGAATAGGGATATTTGACCTCTACCTCGTCACCGGGGCGAAGCAGGTAGGCGGGCGGATGAGTCCAGATCTGCGCGTTGGCGCTCGTATCCATCGTCGACTGCGGTTCGTGATGGCTGCATGCGACCAGACCAGTGACCAGCAGGGCGCAGACGATAGACCTCGTCAGGCAAGGGCGAAGCAGCGCAAGGCCAGGGAACGTCATGATGTTAGCTCTTGGCCATAGGAACAAATTCATTGCCTCCGAGTATCAGTTCCGTCGACGATCCGCTCCGGCAGCACGACATAACTTCCTTCTAATATCCGGTTCGAGTCCTTGATAGCTGGATTCGCTGCCAAGAACGAGGAGAGATTCTCCTTGGTGATGTTGTTATAGAACTTTCTGAGGATTTCGCTGACCGTCTCTCCCTTGTGAACTCTATACAATTTCCGGTCCCGGGGAAGCTCCGCCTTGGCGACCGCGGCCGTGCCGGGGCTGTCAGGAGGCTGCGCGGACGTCAGAACCGGGGCTGGCGCACTTGGTGCGGGCGCGACCTCCGGTGCGGCAGGCTCGTGAATCGCCGCGACGACGGGTGGCGCGACCAATGATCGCGTGGCCGGCGTTGCCGCTGGTCGCGTGGTCTCTGAGGCCGCGGCGGGCGTGCCCGAGCTTGTCGGCGCATGCGCGGGCTCCGCAACCGCGTGCTCCGCAACGGCAGCGGACGTCGCCGGCACATGCGACAACGGTCCGGGGACGGTCTGGCTCGTGGCGGCGGGCTGTGTCGGTTGCGGCGTGCGCTCCGCTACGGGAGCGGGGGAAGCAATAGGCGGCGGCGCGACCACGGCTAGCTGCGGGGATTGTCGCTGTGGCGCCTGGGGTTCGAACCGCACGAGACCCCATTCAATCGCGGCGATCGCCCCTATCGCGCCGCTGACCACGATCGCAGCCGCCGCGGCGCCAATCCGGAGCCATGGCAGAGGCAGCCCACGCGTGTTCTCGCCGTCGAGCGACCTTACAGCCTCCTTGACAATCTTCGCTGTCACCGGACGGGTGGCCACGCCATAGCCGACGAGCAACGCGTTATCCGCGATATTATTGATACGACGTGGTATGCCGCCCGAGAGCTTGATCAGCTGGGTCACGGCGTCCGCGGTGAATGTCTGTGCCAACGTCGCCCCAGCCAGTTGCAAGCGGAAGGTGAGGTAGTTGCGTGAATCGACAGGGGACAGTGCCGGGATCTCGCAACGGAGCGATATCCGCTGGCGTAGGTGTCGGAACTGGTCGGTCTCCAGAAGGGTCCAGAATTCCGGCTGGCCAACGAACAGGAATTGCAGCAGACCCGACTGCGCGGCCTTCATGTTGGAAACGAGGCGGATAAACTCGAGGGTATCGCCGGGCAGCAGTTGCGCCTCGTCGATGACCAGTGCGGTGTGACTGAAGGTGGAATCACCGGACAAAAAAGCACGATCTATGGAATCGATGTCGCCGACCGTCATGGTTTCGGGTGACACGAGCCCGA
Source organism: uncultured Rhodospirillales bacterium (assembly GCA_903897565.1). Taxonomy (GTDB): domain Bacteria; phylum Pseudomonadota; class Alphaproteobacteria; order ATCC43930; family CGMCC-115725; genus CAIXXC01. The sequence goes on from CAIUCF010000036.1 coordinate 8,334, forward strand.
TCGCCTCTGCGAGCAATTGCGCCACCCGGTCAGGCGAGATCAAGGGGTGGCTGACTTCGACGACACGGATCGGCTGGGACTGGATCCGGGCGAGCGCGGCCTTCAAGACGGTGGATTTTCCGGTTCCGACCTCGCCGATTATCGCGACGAACGGCTTCTTCTCCATCAGCGCGTAGACGAGGGTCGCCAACGCCTCCTTATGAAACTCCGTCAGGTATAGCGGATGCTCGGGAGGTAGAACGCCGAAGGGATTGGACTGAAGCTGATAGAACGAATTGAACATCATGACACGATGCGACCCGCGAGTTGCCGTAGGGGGCCGAATTACTCAGGCACCAATATACCATAGACGGACGAGAACAGACATAGATAGGGGATTCCGGACCTTGTCGACGGTGGCGGGGCGCCTGGGCTCAAAATGAGAACGGGATGAATCTTGGGCAGGATCGCCCCCGATTCATCCCGCGTCTCGCATCGAAAGTGTCGACGCGATCTCTTGGACCTATTGCGGGTTCTGGATCGCCCCGGCGGTAATCGTTCCGGCGTTCGGACGCTGCGCCCCAGGAAGATCGTTCGACGGGCCCGGGACAACTGCGTTGGCCAATCCCGTGTTGACCGCAGCGCTCCCGCTTTTCACATGAAAATCTGCGGTGGACGGGTTGGTGATATCGGGATTTGAAAACGCGGGGTCACCCCACTTGTTGTTGCTGCCCCACAGAGGCCCGGTAGAAGTCTGTACCCTCGCGCCGAGACCGCCATAATAGACGTTGTAGTCAGCGGTAACGTTGGTCGCCGTCCCGATCCAGACCGCATAGTCGGTGGTGCGAAGCGGATACATAATATTGTTGTAGATCTGAACATTCGAGGCATTCAACGCTTCGATTTCTGCGTATTTCAACGTCGCGTACCCGGGTGTCATTTCGTCGTGATAGGTCGTGTTGTTACGTACGATGACGTTGTTGGTGAAATAGACGTGAATGCCACGCCCACCATTGTTGTAGACGACATTATTTTCGACCAACGTCGTTCCGGTATAGGCGGGAGCAGACGAGAGGTAGCCCAGCTGGGTATGATCGAAATCGTCGAGAATGATACCATTGCCGTCGGTGACGACGGTGTAGCCTGGCGGCAGAACCGTATTCTGGTTGCCGTAGACGGTGTTGTTCGAGATGACGTTATGGATCCCCGGAGCGTTATCCACGTTGGTGAACTGATAGAAGTCGATGCCACTGCAGCCGAGCGGCGACAACAAAGAATTATTCGCGATGATACTGTTCCGAACGGTAATGTAATCCGCGCGCATTGCATTGATGCCGGCGCAGGAATTGTCATGCGCATAGATATGGTCGAGCGTGATGTGGTGCACGGGGATTGTGGTCTCGAGGAAGACGCCATTCTTGTTGAGTGCCGTCGACTGCGCCTCGAACCCCGAGATGTTGAGATAGCTCATCCCGGTCTTGATCTGGATCGCGTTCCCCGAGGTCGTGTAAATCGTGGGACGATTGCCGGGGTCGCCGACAATATTGATCGGCCCACCCGAGGCGCTGCCGGAGACCGAGATGTACATGCCGGAGTAGGTGCCGGGCATGACGTGCAGCGTGTCGCCGGGAACGAGCACCTTCATCGGCGCATAGAAGGTGTGGAAGGGTGACGCCTGCGTACCCTTGCCGGTCTCAATCGGTACGATCGGCGCCGACACGTAATAGTCGGCCGCCAACGCGGGCGCTGCGCCGATCGCTACGCTCACATACGCAGCGCTCGCCAAAAGGCGAGATTTCTCAAAGTGCTGAAAGATGGCCATTGGGTTTCGATCCTTCGTCTCAGATTGTCCCGCACGAACGGCGCGGCCCGCCGCCCAAACGACGACTGCGAAGTCACCTTCCACGAGGCTTCCAAACGCAGCTTGAATGCGAATGAGATTGCCATCGTTCCTCGATTCAATCAAATTCTTTGAGGGGTCGGATTATCGAGTATTATGTATCGTTTGCTTGTCGTACCGGTTTCAAGAAGGTTAACGACAGATGACGGTCAGTAATATTTGATTATTGGTTCGGACTTAGTGGTTTGTGATTCACCGATAATGTGGGACTCTCCATATGTGGACACCGCGTCACCCGTCTCGCGCGAGTCCCAGCATCAGCCACAGGTCGACCGGTGTAACGGCGACCTCGCTGTCTGGCGATCGTCGCGGCGGGCGCTGCCTCTGGGCGCCGGCAGGGCGGTCGGGCCCGCTCCGCGCAGGAATTGTATTGGCAGACTGACGAATATGCGGATGGCCAGCAGCACCGTTCACTACAAGTTTGTGTCGCGGCAGGGCTCGGCTGATCTGGCCCGCCCCTCAGCAAGGTTGTATGAGAACAGCGCCGGGTGGCCGATAGTGTGGCGCGCGGCGTGCAGGTAGAAGTTGGAGAGTGTGGTCCTTGAGATTGGCGAGAAACTTATGAGTGAGCCTGCCGCTAACAGTGCCGGCATCCGGACCACGAAGAGCATGATCAAAGACGTCGTCATGATCGGAACCGGAGCAGCGTCCGGCCAGGCGATCGTCATGCTGTTCTCGCCGTTGCTCACGCGACTTTACGACGTCGAGGCGTTCGGCGTCTTCGGGATGTTCAGTGCGATCGTCGCCTCGATCGGTACCCTTTCATCTCTGCGTTTCGAGCAGGCGATTCTCATCGAAAAAGACGACGAAGGTGCGGGCGAGGTTCTCCGCCTCTGCGTCAGTGTCGTCTCGGCGATCACCCTGCTCAGCTTCGTCGGGTTCATCATCGCTAATTTCTTCCCGATGCGCTCGATCTACGGCCAGCTTGTCCCGATGCTGATCGAATACGGCGCGGCGAATATCCTGGTTCTCGGCGTCTTCAGCGGACTTTACGGATGGTTCACGCGCGCCGGAAGTTTTCGAACTTTGGGGATCTATCAGTTCTCGCGCTCGGCGATCGGGGTCGCCTTGCAATTGATCTTTTGCCTGTTCGGCCACGACGCGCGGTTTCTCATCGCCGGTCAGACCGTTGGTCTGGTCGCGGCCTTGCTGCTGATCGTGGGGGTCGGGCGTCCGCGCACGCTGCCGGTATTACTCGCGCGATATCGGCTCGATGCATTGAGCGTGATGGCACGACGCTACAAAACGTTTCCGCTCTACGGCGCGCCCCAGACGCTCGTGAGAATGCTCTCGCAAAACATGCCAGCCCTATTGCTGCCGATCTTTTTCGGTGCCGCGCAATCGGGGTTGTTCTGGCTTGCGTATCGGATTCTGATCCTGCCGTCACAGATTGTCGTGGAGAGCACCCGCGGCGTTCTGTTCCGCGATCTCGGCGCACTGCATCGAAATGGTGCCGATCTGCGTCGCGCGATGGCGCGGCCGGCTCTGTATCTCGGCGCCCTCTCTGGCTCTGTGGCTATTCTGCTGTTCTTTTTCGGCCCGTTCCTCTTCGGGCTCGTATTCGGATCGCATTGGCAGGAATCGGGACGATACGCCGCGATCCTCTCTGTGGCCTGGACCGTCGAGAACGCGGGCATGCCCGCGGCCGTCGTGATTTCGTTGCTGGAGCTGCAGCGCGTATACTTGGCTGTCGAGATCCTGTCGCTGATCGCTCGTGTCGTCGCCCTTTATATAGGGTCTCGATTTCACTCGGCCGAACTCGGGATAGAACTGTATGTCGTAGCGTCGGTGGCGGCGAGCGCGGCCAATATGTCGTATGTCTGGTGGGTTCTGTCACGCCGGAGTCGCCGCGTTCCCTGAAGTGTCTTCGGTTAACGTCGACAGCCGCTCTGCGCTCATTGCCAGGCCGAAATGCGAGGCCGCCCTGTTCCGCGTCGAGCGCAGGCGCAGCTTCTGGCAAATTCGCTGCGCGCGACGCACGGAAACCCTTCTACAAGATGAATGGTTAAGCGATCATGGCCTCGAACTCCCTCGCGGGGCGTTCATATGGGAGTGCCGAAGTGGGAGGACTTTGATTTGGCCGGTCGCGAAATAAAACAGGAATCGAAGCTAACGTACCTGGAGTGTGCTCGTGGTGTCGCCTCCGTCATCGTCGTTTTTCATAATTTTGTTCTTGCCTTTCTTCCAAAAATTACGCTTTCAATTATGCAATATGGCGTCAAGTACACGCCATTATATATTTTTATTAATGGAGACGGTGCCGTAAATTTCTTCTTTGTCTTGTCGGGATTCGTCTTGACGTTACGGCTCTACCGCAAACCATCGCAGCGGGTCGTTCTCGGCGCTGTCGTCAAGAGACTGCCTCGCCTGGCATTTCCCGTTTCGGTATCCATTCTCGTGGGATATCTGATTCTCGTATTCGGCTTGAATTTCAATCATGCGGCGGCCGGCATCTCGGGATCCGGCTGGTTGATGGATTTTGGCAAAGCGCACCAGCCTGCCGGGTTTACGCCATCATTGCTCTCGGCAATCCGTGAGTCGCTATTGGTCTTTCTTTTCAACGACA
>CAIUCF010000037.1 GCA_903897565.1 uncultured Rhodospirillales bacterium
CTCGACGCCGCTCCCATCCGCCTTCACACGTACCTTAACGTTGTAGTCGACAACTCGCTTGACCGCGACGATCGCTTTCATCTCAGCGTCCCCAATCCTGTGGCTCTAGTCATTCAAACTCGACGATAATCTGGTCCACCGCCAAGCTCTCCTTGGCCGCGGCATGGATTTTCTTGACCTTACCATCCCGCTCGGCGCGCAGCACGTTCATCATCTTCATGGCTTCAATGACGGCGAGTTCCTCGCCCGCCTTGACCTCGGAGCCTTCGCTGACCGCCAGCGAGACCAGCAGGCCCGGCATCGGCGACAACAGGTAACGTGACATATCCGGCGGCACCTTGACGGGCATCAAGGCCGACAAGGCTCCGGTGCGCCGGGTCACGACGCGGACCGGGGTCATGCCGCCGGCGCGGTAGACCCGCCATTCGACGCCCTTGCGTTCGATCTGCGAGGTCGCGAGCTCACCGTCGACCGTCGCCACGAACAGGATCTCGCCGGGCCGCCAGGTCGTGGTCAGCTTGCGGGATTTGCCGTTGACGGTGACCACCCAGTCATTGCCGGTGGTGTTCTCGACCACGACATCGATCGCCGTGCGCGGCGGCACCCCCAGCAGCGCCGTCCACTCGTGGCTGAGCTTGAGCGGGTGGAGATGGAAGCCGGCATCGGCGTCGCGCGCCGACATGATGTAGTTGGCGACGCTCGCCACCGAGACCACCAGCCCGACATCGTCTTCCGTCAGGTTCGCACCCTGGAAACCGTCAGGGAATTCAGTCGCGATGAAGTCGGTCGACAGCCGACCATCCTTGAAGCGCTGCTTCTCCATGATCGCGGCGAGGAAGCCGATATTATGGGTAACGCCGCGAATGACGAAGCTCTCGAGCGCCGTCGCCATGCGCTGGATCGCCTCGGCGCGGGTCGGCGCATAGGTCACCAGCTTGGCAATCATCGGGTCGTAATACATCGAGATTTCGCTGCCGGCATAGACGCCGGTATCGACGCGCACGCCCTCGCCCTCCGGCGGCTGGTATTTGGTCAGGCGGCCGATCGACGGCACGAAGTTCCGCAACGGGTCTTCGGCATAGACGCGGGCCTCGATCGAGGAACCGGTGAGTTTCACCTGCTCCTGGGTGATCGGCAGCTTCTCGCCATAGGCGACGCGGATCATCATCTCGACGAGATCGAGGCCGGTGACCTCTTCCGTCACCGGATGCTCGACCTGAAGCCGCGTGTTCATCTCCAGGAAGTAGAAGCCCTGGTTCTTGTCGACGATGAACTCGACGGTGCCGGCGGAGCGATACTGTACCGCCTTCGACAGCGCCACGGCCTCGGCGCCCATGCGTTGCCGGGTCTCGTCGCTGATGAAGGGCGAGGGCGACTCCTCGATCACCTTCTGGTGGCGCCGCTGGATCGAGCATTCGCGCTCGCCGAGGAAGATCACGTTGCCATGGGAATCGCCCATGACCTGGATTTCGATATGGCGCGGCTCGACGATGTATTTTTCGATGAAGACGCGATCGTCGCCGAAGCTGGAGATCGCCTCCGCCGTCGCCGAGCGGAAACCCTCGCGGGCCTCGGCATCGTTATGGGCGAGACGCATGCCCTTGCCGCCGCCGCCGGCCGAGGCTTTGATCATGACCGGGTAGCCGATCTGCTGGGCGATCTTGACCGCCTCGTCGCCATCCGCGATCACGCCCATATAGCCGGGCACCGTGGTGACGCCGGCCGCCGCCGCCAGCTTCTTCGACTCGATCTTGTCGCCCATCGCCGCGATGGCGTGGCGGTTCGGGCCGATGAAGACGATCCCCGCCTCCTCCAGCGCCTTGGCGAAGGCTTCGCGCTCGCTGAGAAAGCCATAGCCGGGATGCACGGCCTCGGCGCCGGTCTTCTTGCAGGCGTCGATGATCTTGTCGATCTGCAGATAGCTCTCGGCCGCGGTGGAGCCGCCGATCGCGACCCCCTCGTCGGCCATCTTCACGTGGAGCGCCGTCGCATCCGGATCGGAATAGACGGCAACCGTCTTGATACCCATCTTCTGCGCGGTCTTGATGACACGGCAGGCGATTTCGCCACGATTGGCGATCAGAATCTTCTTGAACATGTCGTTTTCCCCCGCCCGCTCAGAGCGGAATGTTGTCGTGCTTCTTCGGCGGATTGGTGAGCTGCTTGTCGCGCAACATCGCCAAGGACCGGATGATGCGCCGCCGCGTCGAGCGCGGCTGGATCACCTCGTCGATATAGCCGCGCGAGGCGGCGACGAAGGGGTTGGCGAATTTCTCGCTATACTCCTTGGTGCGCGCCGCGATCTTGTCGGTATCGCCGATGTCCTGGCGGAAGATGATTTCCA
>CAIUCF010000038.1 GCA_903897565.1 uncultured Rhodospirillales bacterium
GGGGGCCGCTTCCGCCGTCGAGACCCACCTCATCCTAAATCCTTCTCCCCCCTAAAGGGCGGAGAAGGACTTGTAGGCCGCGAATTGCGCCAGCCTTACCCCTTGCCCCTCCGCCCCTTCGCCATCGGATGATGCGCCTGCACCAGGGCCTGCAGGCGTTCGGATTCGACATGGGTATAGATCTGCGTCGTCGCGATATCGGCGTGGCCGAGCATCTGCTGGACGCTGCGCAGGTCGGCGCCGTGGCTCAGCAGATGGGTGGCGAAGGCGTGGCGCAGGACATGGGGCGAGAGCCGGCCGGGGTCGATGCCGGCGCGGATCGCCAGATCCTTCAGCAACTGCCCGCAACGGATGCGCGAGAGATGCCCGGTCGTCGCCGCGGCTGATGGAAACAGCCAGGTCGCGCGCCGGCCTTCCGGGATGAAGGCGCCGCGGATCGTGAGATAGCGGTCGATCGCCGCCCGTGCCGCCGCGCCGAGCGGCACCAGACGCTCCTTGCCGCCCTTGCCGCGCACCAGAATTGCCCGCTCGGCGCGGGCGACGGCGCTGACCGGCAGGCTCACCAGCTCGGAAATCCGCAAGCCCGAAGCGTAGAGGATTTCCAGGATCGCGCTCAGCCGGATCCCTTCAGCGCTCTCGTCGGCCGCGGCGGCGGCGATCAGGCGCGAGACCTCGTCCTCGCTCAGCAGCTTCGGGAGCGCCGGCGATTGCCCGGGCGAATCGAGCAGGCTCGCCGGATCGTCCTGGCGGATGCCTTCCGAGATCAGGAACTTGTAGAACTGCCGCAGCGCCGAGAGCCGGCGCGCCTGGGTTCGCGGCGCCATGCCGGTCGCTTCCTGACGGGCGAGATAGCCGCGCAGCTCATCGGCGCTGGCGGCGGCGACCGGCGTCTGCTTGAGGAAATCCGCGAGATCGGCGAGATCGCGGCGATAGGCCTCGATGGTGAGCACCGCCGCGCCGCGCTCGGCGGTCAGCATCTCGAGAAATCGCTCGAGTTCGAGCGGCAGGATCGCGCGGGGAAGCCTCGGCCGGCCGCGCATGCCGCCGCCTAGAGCCCGGCGGCGATGGCGGCGTCGATGGCGAGCTCGCGCGCTTCAGTCTCGAGGCCGAGCCGATGCAGGGCGGCGACGGCGTCGATCACCAGCGGCGCCGGGGCGGCGGCACCGGCGCTCCCCAGGCTCGACAGCAGGCCGAGGATGGCACCGCCGAGTTCATGGCGTTCGACCGCGCTGCGCAACAGGATCGGCGGGCCGGCAGCCGGCGCCTCCCAACTCACGACCCCGCCGGCGGCCAGCAGCGGCAGGATGGCGCTGGCAGGGGCCGGGCGGCCGAGCGCGATCAGCAGCTGCGCCGCCAGCGCGGCGCGATTGACCGCCGCAGTCGTCGCGTCGCCCGCCGCGATGCCGGGATCGAGCATCACCGCATTGCCCCAGCCCGGCGCATGGTCGCCGCCGGCGATCATGGCGAGCGGCAGGAATTGCTGCTGGCCGCCGGGCGGCAGCAGGTCGAACCAGGGCCGCGCCGCATCCGGCAGGTCGAGCGCGTAGAGGGCGCGGGCGATGTCGAGCGCGTCGGCCCGGCGGTCCGGGGTCGCCGGGATCGACAGCAGCAACGATTTCGCCGCCCGGATCGCGACCGGATAGAGCCCGGCGCCGCTGGATTTTTCGAGGAAGACGTCGAGATACTGCGCCCGCGCCGCCGGATCGCCGGCGTCGCGCGCGGCGTTGAACAGGATCGCACGGGTGCGCACGGCATCGGCATGCAGCGCCGTGTTCATCGGCGAAGCGCGCTCCTCGGCATCGAGCGGCAGCGCCAGATAGGCCTCGGCCAGCTTGTCCGGCGTCAGGGCACCAAAAGCCGCGGCTTTCTCGGCGGCGATCAGCCGCGCGGTCTCGGGGAAGCCCGGGGTCAGCGCGACCGCGCGCAGCACGGCGAGGCTGCCGGTAGTCAGGATCGAAGGCGGCAGCCCTTTGCCCGATTTGGCGATCAGCGCCAGCGACAGCGGCTGCGGCGCCGGTAGCTCCTGCGGCGGCGGCACGTCGAAGCCGGAAGCGCGGCTGACCAGGGCCGAGAAGCCCGAGGCGCCGGCGCCTTCCTCGTTGAGCATGTCGATGCCGATCTGCGCCGGGGCGGTCTGGCCGCTGAGCAGGGTGCAGGTGACCTGCGCCTCGTCCCAGAAGATGCCCTGCCAGCTCGGCTGGCGCGCCTTGACGGCGTCACAGGCGCCCTTCTGGTCCTGGTCGAGGAACAGCAATTCGACCGTGACCTCGCCGGCATCGCTGACCATCTCGTTCGCCGGCACGGCGCGCAGCAGTTGGAGTGCCGCCTCCGGGCGGCCGAAGCTCGACAATTGCTCGGCGCGTACCGCGACCAGCGCCCCCGGCGCGATCGTCCCGGCCGGCGCCGTCGCCGGCGATGCCAGCAGGCGGAAGGCGAGATCCTGCAGGGTCGGCGAGGTCGTCGGCACGATCTGGCCGAGCAGGGCGTCGAC
>CAIUCF010000039.1 GCA_903897565.1 uncultured Rhodospirillales bacterium
ATGTGCCAGGCCGGCCAGTTCGAACAGCCGATATAGCGAATCAGGCCTTCGGAGACGAGATCGTCGAGCGCGCGCAGGGTCTCCTCGATCGGGGTGACCGCGTCGAAGCCGTGAATTTGATAGAGGTCGATATGATCGGTACCGAGCCGGTCGAGGCTCGCCTTGACCGCGTCCATCAGATGGCCGCGCGAGGCGCCGCGATCATTGGGACCAGCGCCCATGACGCCGAAGGCCTTGGTGGCGATGACCACACTCTCCCGCCGCACGCCGAGGTTCTTCAGGGATTGGCCGAGCATTCGTTCCGAATTGCCCTCGGAGTAGACATCGGCGGTATCGATGAAATTGACGCCCGCCGCCAGCGCGGTTTCGACCAGACGATCGGCGTCGCCCTGCTCGACCCGGCCGATTGCCTGCCAGCGATCGGCGCCGCCATGGAAAGTCATGGTGCCAAGACATATCTCTGAGACGTACAGGCCGGTTTTGCCGAGTTGATTGTAGCGCATTTCGGGTATCCTCTCCGTCGGGCGGCTGAAGGTCGCGCAGGCTGGGTTAAGAGATAGGAACGCAGATGTTTATAGCAATGAATCGATTTCGCGTCAGAGAAGGGGACGAGGCCGAGTTCGAGGGCCGCTGGCAGCAGCGTGAAATCCATATCCGCACCGTCCCGGGCTTCGTCGAGTTCCATCTCCTTAAAGGGCCGGAGCGCGAGGACCATCGCCTGTATGCGTCGCACACGATTTGGGATTCCATGGCCCATTTCGAGGATTGGACACGCTCCGAAGCATTCCGCGCGGCCCATCGCGACGCCGGCAGCGGTCGCAGCCTGACGATCGGACATCCCGAATTCGAGGGTTTCGAGGCGATCCAGACGGTGACGCCGTGAGCGGCACCGGGGGCGAAGCGGCACGCCGGGGAGGACGATAGATGTTTGTCGAGGATGGCGAGGGCCCGAACCGCGGCCCCAGCGGCCGGCCGAGCCGAAACGTGCTCGGCGAGCGGCTCGAGATTTGTTCGCTGAAGCCGATGACGGGCTTTTTCCGCAATGGTTGTTGCGATACCAGCCGTCAGGACGTCGGCAGTCACACCGTCTGTGCCGTGATGACCGCGCCTTTTCTCGCCTTCTCCAAGGCGGCCGGCAATGATCTGTCGACGCCGATGCCGGAATATGGCTTTCCCGGGCTGAAGCCGGGCGATCGCTGGTGCTTGTGCGCGCCGCGCTGGACCGAGGCGCTCAAGGCTGGTGCGCCACCTCAGGTCGTGTTGCGGGCGACCCACGAAGGCGCATTGGAGCATTGCGGTCTGGAAGATCTCAAGCGCCACGCGATCGATCTCTCGTGAGGGGAAAGCCCCAAGCCGAAAATGATTAAGATCCGGTTAGTATTGAGGTCTTCTGCGCATTGATGTTACCCGAACGTTGGGTATACGGTAGACTGATCTACATAGGGGTCCGCGGGACTGGGGGAGTTACTGCCGATGGACGTGCGGGAATCGCAATTTGATGGCAGCATTGTGTTGGCGCCGTCCGGCCGGATCGATTTGACGAATGCCGAGTCATTCAAGGAGACCCTCCTGCGCGTGGTCGCCGGGGCGCGGAATGCGTTGATTCTGGATCTGTCGGAGGTCGACTACATCAGCAGCGCCGGCTTGCGCTCGATGATGATCGCGTCCAAGGCTGGCAAGCCGAACGGCGTGACACTCGGCATTGCCGCAATGCGGCCGGTCGTTCGGGAGATTTTTGCGATCAGCCGCTTCGATCTGG
>CAIUCF010000040.1 GCA_903897565.1 uncultured Rhodospirillales bacterium
CGACGAGCATGCCGAGGTAGAGCTCGCGCTTGATGTCGCAGCCTTCCTCGATATAGACGCGCTTGACTTCCTTGCCCGCCGGGCCGGTCTGCTTGGTCACCAGAACCTGGCCGAGCATCTCGGCGGCGTTCTTGCTGACATCCTCGACAGACTTGACGACGCGAACGCCACCCTTGCCTTCCGGATTATTCGCGAAATGGCCGGCGCCGCGGCCGCCTGCATGGATCTGGGACTTGACGACCCAGACGGAGCCGCCAAGCTCGCGGGCGACTGCTGCGGCCTCGCCGGCCGTGTAGGCAACGCCGCCCTTGGGAACGGCGACGCCGAACCGCTTGAGCAGCGTTTTTGCCTGATACTCATGAATATTCATCGAGGAAGGATCCTTACCGTAACGGGTGGAGGAGAGGCGCGGCCGAGGCCCCGCCGGTTCATGATCAGGCCGGAAGATTCTTGACGACGTCGACCAGCGTCCGGACCGCCGCAACCGACTTGTCGAAGCCTGCCCGCTCTTCGGCATTGAGGGCGATCTCGACGACGCGCTCGACGCCGCCCGCACCGATCACGACCGGCACGCCGACATAAATGTCCTTCAGGCCGTATTCGCCGTTGAGATGAGCCGCGGCCGGCAGGACGCGCTTCTTGTCGCGGAGATAAGATTCGGCCATCGCGATCGCCGAGGAGGCAGGCGCATAAAATGCCGAACCGGTCTTCAGCAGGCCGACGATCTCGGCGCCGCCGTCACGGGTACGCTGAATGATCTGATCGAGCTTCTCCTGGGTGGTCCAGCCCATCTTCACGAGGTCGGGCAGCGGAATACCGGCAACCGTCGAGTAGCGCGCCAGCGGCACCATGGTGTCGCCGTGGCCGCCGAGCACGAACGCGGTAATGTCCTCGACCGAGACGTTGAACTCTTCAGCGAGGAAATAGCGGAAGCGCGCAGAGTCGAGCACGCCGGCCATGCCGACGACTCGCTCCGGCGGCAGACCGCTCGCCTGCTGCAGCACCCACACCATCACGTCGAGCGGGTTGGTGATGCAGATCACGAAGGCATTCGGGGCATGCTTCTTGATGTTCTCGCCCACCGACCGCATCACGCCGGCATTGATGCCGATCAGATCGTCACGGCTCATGCCCGGCTTGCGCGGGATGCCGGCGGTCACGATGATGACGTCGGCACCGGCGACGGCGGCGAAATCATTGCTGCCGGAGAGCGCGGCGTCGAAGCCTTCAACCGTGGAAGCCTGGGCGATATCGAGCGCCTTGCCCTGGGGAATGCCTTCGGCGATGTCGACGAGCACGATGTCGCCGAGTTCCTTGAGACCGGCGAGAAGTGCCAGCGTGCCACCGATCTGGCCTGCGCCGACCAGGGCTATCTTGTTACGTGCCATTGAATTCCGCTCCTTCGTGTACCGACGTCGCATGAGGTCGAGTCCCCTGGGGGACCAAGTTCAACAAAATCTCGTTAGGATGGTTCGGGTGTACCGCAGTTTTGGCGTCGTGTCGCCGGATTGCTCCCCCCAAGGACAGAAGATCGGGTCTCGGCGAAAGCCGACCACTTTGGCGGCGGTCTTACAGCGAAACCGCGCGAGCGGCAAGCGCCGGGCCGCCCTCGGCGGTCGGCATTTTCACGGCTTTGCGCGCCGTCACATAGTCGAGGGATTGCATCTCGAGCAAACGCGAGACGGTGCGCTCGAATTCGAAGGCGCCATCACCCTCCGGGTAGAGTTCGGTCGCCGGCGCCGCCGCCGAGATCACGACATGGACCTTCGCTTCATAGAGCGCATCGATGAGGGTATTAAAGCGCTTGGCCTCGTTCCGCATTTCAGGACCCAGATGCGGCACCTCGGACAGGATGATCGTGTCGAACAGGTCTGCGATCGCGAGGTAATCGCCGGCGCCGAGCGGCCGCCCGCACAGCTCGGTGAAGGTGAACCACGCCGTTCCGGCGGCTTGCTTGCGGATTACCAGGGGACGTTTTTTGATATCGATCGTCATCGATTCAGGCGCCAGCCCATCGGTGAGCTCGGAGAACAGCTCGTCGAGCGCGGCCGCTGCGCTCGCGTCGAGCGGCGTGTAATAGACCTGACGGCCGGCAAGGCGCGCCAAGCGATAATCCCGGCCATTGTCGAGTTCCAGGACGTCCATCTCCTGCTTCAGCATGGCGATGAAGGGCAGGAAGCGTTCGCGCTGGAGTCCATCCTTGTACAACTCGTCAGGCGCTCTATTCGAGGTCGCAACGACGACGACACCCTCGGCGAACAGTGCCTCGAACAGCCGGCCAATGATCATGGCGTCGGCG
>CAIUCF010000041.1 GCA_903897565.1 uncultured Rhodospirillales bacterium
GCGCTGCCGTCCCTGACCGCGCTCTCGCCGATGGTCGCGAAGTTCGGGCTCTTCTACCACGGCCTCAATGGCGGCCTCATCCTACTGATCGCGTTCCTGAGCTTTCGCCTTCGGCTCACGGCATTCTTCTTTTCCGGTCTCGATCGCGGCGCTAAGCCACCTGGTCGCGCCGGCAGGATACGATCCGACGAAGGATCGTCGGGCGAGTGATCGTCCGATGTGCGCGATGCCGAGGAAATGGCGCACAAGCGGTTGGCGCTGTATAGCTTTGCGCTTCATTGGCGGTTCCTCGCCGGGGATGTCGTTGCCGGTACGCAGTGCGCGCCGGCTGCGCCCCGGGCATCGGAAGCCGTCTGGTGGCAGCAGATTTGGTGGTCGAACGCATGACAAATTCGAAACGGCTCCGGCGCATGAAACAGGTGGCGACCGGGGTATTGGCGATCGCGGCGGTTGGATTCCTTGCGATCAGTCTGGTGCCGGGCGATAGCCTGGCGATCGGCGCGCTGCGCAATGCGCTCGAAGCGGCGACGGTCGGCGGCGTCGCCGACTGGTTCGCGGTCGTGGCGCTGTTCCGTTATCCCTGTGGCATCCCCATTCCCCATACCGCGCTGGTGCCCAACAACCAGGACCGGATCGCGACCAATCTGGGGAAGTTCGTCGAGAACAATTTCATCGATCCGGACGAGATCTCGGCGAAACTCGCCGGCTGGCTCGGCACCGAGGGCAGGCTGGAGGAACTGGCGGGGCCGCTGGCGGCCATGGTGCCGAAGCCGATGCGCGAGAACCTGACCGGGCGGTTGGTCTCGACCGCGCGCGACCTCATCGACAAGTACCGCAAGGACATCGCGGCCCACACCGCCGATGTCGTGCGCGGCTGGGATCCGAAGCAGATGGCCGACACCATCGAAGACTATGTCGGCAGCGACCTCCAGTACATCCGCCTGAACGGCACCTTCGTCGGCGGCCTCGCCGGCTTCCTGCTGTTCTGGGCGCAGCATTTTCTCCGGCTGGCGGTGCCCTGAGGGCGTGGCGGCGTAGCCCTTACACCCGGCCTGCGACCGCGGCACCAAAGATGCCGGCGACATTCGTCTGATCCAGCGGAATCGGGTTGGTGAACCCGCAGGGGTCAAGCACCGCTGCGGCAACGATCTCGCCGGCATGAGTGTCGTCTATCCCCATGCCGGTCAGCGCGTGCGGGATATCGAGTTCCTCGCGAAGGCTCAGCACCCAGTCGAGAACCGCGGCATCGGTATGTCGGGGTAGGTCGAGGCAGCGGGCGAGGTCGGCGAGGCGACCCTTCAGCACCGGCATGTTGTGGGCGACGACGTAGGGCATGAGCACGGCGTTCAGCATGCCGTGATGGGCGTCGTATTGCGCGCCCAGGGGATGCGCGAGGGCGTGCATACCGCCCAGGCCCTTCTGCAGGGCGACGCAGGCCATGCCCGAGGCGACCAGCATCTGCGAGCGCGCGGCAAGGTCGTTGCCGTCGCGGGCGGCACGCGGCAGGAATTCCCGGATCATGCGCAACGCCTGCACCGCGAGGCCATCCGCCATTGGGTGGAAGACCGGCGAGCAATAGGCCTCGAGGCCATGGGCGAGCGCATCCATGCCGGTCGCCGCGGTCAGCACGCGCGGCAATCCGGTGGTGAGTTCAGGATCCATGATCACCAGATCGGGCAGCATGATCGGGTGGAAGATAACGATCTTTCGTCGCCGTGCTTCGTCAGTGACGATCGAGGAACGGCCAAGCTCCGAGCCGGTGCCGGCGGTCGTCGGTATCGCGATCACCGGCACCGGCGCGCTGGTATCGACCCGCTGCCAGTGGTCGCCGATATCCTCGAAATCCCAGATCGGCCGGCTCTGCCGCGCCATCAGCGCGATCGCCTTGCCGGCGTCGAGGCCGCTCCCACCGCCGAACGCGATGACGAGGTCATGGCCACCCTCTCGGAACGCGGCGACCCCGGCGTCGATATTGCCGCCACTCGGATTGGGTTTGACCTCGGCGAACACCGCGCAGGTCAGGCCGGCATCGGCCAACAGGGCTACGGCTTCGGCAACCATCGGCAGGGTGGCAAGGCCGCGATCGGTGACCAGCAGCGGCCGCGTCGCGCCGCATTGCCGAACTGCGGCGGGCAGGTCACCCAGCCGGCCCGCGCCGAACCAGACCTTGGTCGGGAAGCCCCAGGTGGCGGTGACGGGTTCGGGTGCGTGCATGGCGATCGCTCCTATGGAGAAGGAACGTTACCTAACCGTCGAGGGCAACCGCCTGCAAGCCCGACTCGTCTGGCGACCCGTTACGGCGTGTTCGCGTTGGCGCTATTGGTGATTGCCTTGCCGGTCTGCGAGATATCCCGGCCGGCGCCGGCCGTGGTGTGACAGGCCGAGAGCAGCGCCATGACGCCGATGATCGCGAACAGGCTGAGGCCTGCGGAAACGCCGCGTTTGTACATGATGATTTCTCCTGCTGATGCCGCGATCCGCTCGCTTGACGAAGGGGGATCGGGGCTTGGGGCGATGACCGGCTCGGAACGAGACGACTGCCACCTCATTCAACAGTATCGACCGCAACGGGCGTGACGGGACAGGTTCGGAATCTACGCAGGGTCGCGCGGCCGCTAAACCTCCAGCAGACCGAGATCCGCCTTGCCGAAGTATTCGTATGTCTGGTCCGAGGTCAGCGGGTGGAAGGGGCCGCTGCGAGCGTCGCGGTAGAGCCGCTCGAGGATGTGGCCATGCAGGAACGAGCCGCCGCCGACCAGGCGCATCGCGCCGTCGACGACGCGGCAGGCATTCTCGGTGGCGACGACCTTGGGCACTTCGAGCCGGCCGAGGCGCTCGACGGGCCCCCAATCCTGGTCACGACCCTCGAGCAGGGCGCGGGCCGTGTTCTCGATCACCGCGGCGGTGGTCTCGTTGAGCACCCGCAACTGGCCGAGGTCGCGCTGGACATAGCCGATCGACCTGGCGGCGACGTCGCGGGCGCCCTGGACCGGGCCGCTCGATTTCTTGCGCAGGATCGCCACGGTCTCGTCATAGGCGCGGCAGGCGAGGCCGTAATAGACCGAGGCGAAGCTCAGGGCCTGCCATTCGAGATTGGCGAACAGCCGGGCGCGGAACTGGCGGGCGACGAGATCGCTCGTCGGCACGAACAAGTTCTCGAACACCACGGTGTGGGTGCCGCTCGCCCGCATGCCGAGCGCGTTCCAGGTGCGGTCGATGCGGACGCCTTCGGCGGTGGCCGGGCAGATCATCATCACCTCGCGCACGAGCCGCTCATTCGGATCGTCCGGCACCGAGCCGTCGGGATCGGTGATGGTGACGTTGAAGGTGTGATAATCGGCGGCGAGTGACAGCGTGCCCCAGGTCTTGCGACCGCTGACGCGCCAGCCGCCTTCGACAGGCACCGCCATAGTATCGGGCAGGCCGATCACCCCGGCGCGCGCCTCGCTGTAGACGCCGTCGAGCAGGGCCCGGTCTTTGGCTACGCGCGGGAAGAAGCGCTGCTGGTCAGCCTCGCTCCACATGCCGCGGAAGAAGCCGACGACGCCGAGATGCATGTTGAAGCCCAGCGTGCAGGCGGGATCGCCCTTGGCGAGTTCCTGAACGCAGCGCGCCGTGGTCCAGAGGTCGGCGCCCATGCCGCCGAAGCGCTTGGGCACGTTGAGCCCGGCCAACCCGCTGCGCTTGAAGATCGGCACCAGTTCTTCCGGGAACGTGTTGTTACGGTCGTGGGATGCGCCGACCGTGTCGAAGTCCCGGGCGACCTCGCGTGCGATCGCGATCGCGTCCTCCGACTCTTGTGGCGTCATTTCCAGCTGCAGCGGCATTTCGTTCTCCCGCCGCCCGATCTTCACGATTCCGTCGCCGCGAGGCAGGAGCCTCGGCGCTGGGCGGTCTTCTCCCGCTACGGTAGACGCCGGCCCGTCACCCGGTCAATCAGCCCTAGGGAACCACGACGACCGTCTGGGGGGCGAGGCAGACCAATTTCTGCGCGACGCTGCCGACCAGCAGCCCTTCCAGCCGGCCCTTGCCGCGCTTGCCGACCACGATCATCGCGGCAGCCTTCTCCGCGGCAACCTCGAGAATGGTCGAGGCGATGTCACCGCGGCGCTCCTCGATATGGACCGCGCGAGCCCCTGCCGTCTCCAGCGCCGCCTTGACGTCGCCTAGGATCTGCGCCGAGACGGATTCGATCGCCTCGCGCGCCGTGAGATGCTCGGCGACGGAGAACTCGGCGAGTTCCGTCACCGAGAGCCCGGCATGGTCGGTGACGTTCACGACCCAGATCGGCAGTCCCGTCGATATGCTCAATTGCGCGGCGACATCGGTGGCGCGATGCGAATTCGCGGAGCCGTCGATTGCCAATAAAATGCAGGACATGTCGGTCTCATTTCCAACGAAGTTGAGTAACCATCTAGCTGGTACGGCGGAATATGATCCATGATCCAGCTCAATCCTAATATTTCAAATATATTACAGATATGTTTCCAATAAGTGCTTATTTGCACTAAGTAACAATAAAATAATTTGCGATATTGCGTTGCATCAAGGCTTGCATACTCGCGAAACTGTACGATGCCATGACTTTAAGCTTGGCGGGTGCAGGATGGCCGACCACACGATCCCTGATGGCCTGAGCGGTTCAGACGCGCATGCAACGGGCGAGCTGAAATGGCTGGGACATGAGCATCCCACAATGGAAACGCCGCGCGCGAAGATCGTCACCCGCAATCTGAATTTCTATTACGGCGAGGTCCAGGCGCTCCGCGACGTGAATGCGACCATCTACGACCATCGGGTCACTGCGCTGATCGGCCCGTCGGGCTGCGGCAAGTCGACGTTGCTGCGTGTTTTCAATCGGATGTACTCGCTCTACCGCGACCAGCGGGCCGAGGGCGAGGTGCTGCTAGAGGACGAGAACATTCTCGACCGCGCCGAGAATCTCAACGGCCTGCGTGCCCGGATCGGCATGGTCTTCCAAAAGCCGACGCCGTTTCCGATGTCGATCTACGACAATATCGCCTTCGGCATCCGCCAATACGAGCGGCTGTCGCGCCCAGAACTCGATCTGCGGGTCGAGCGCGCTCTGGAGCGGGCCGGGCTGTGGAAGGAGGTCAAGGATTTGCTCCGGCAGAGCGGGCTGTCATTGTCGGGTGGCCAGCAGCAGCGGCTGTGCATTGCCCGCGCGATCGCCGTCGATCCCGAGGTGCTGCTGCTCGACGAGCCGTGCTCGGCGCTCGACCCTCGCTCGACCTCGCATATCGAGGAACTGATCAGCGAGTTGCGCGCGCATTACTGCATCGTCATCGTTACCCATAATCTCGGGCAGGCGGGGCGCGTCTCCGATTACGCCGCGCTGATGTATCTCGGCACCCTGATCGAGTTCAGCTCCACCGCGGACATGTTCACGAACCCGCAGGACCCTCGCGCCATTGCCTATATCGAGGGACATTTCGGCTGATGCTGACCCGGCCGCGACGACGCGCCGGGGCGGGGTTGGTCCGGCTGCTACTTGGTCTTGGTTTTCCGGACCGCTTTCGGCTTGGTCGGGGCGCTCGGCGCGGCGAGCTCGGCCTCGGCCTGCAGCCAATGCGCCAGCTCCCGTCCCGCGGGCATGCCCTCTTCCACCCAGAGCGTATAGGCGCGGCGCGCGATCTCGGCATCACGGTCGGAACTCATGTCTTTGGCCTCCTCGGGGTTGCTCGGTCGAGCGCGGGAATGGTGTTGGGAAATAAGCGGGCGCAGTCAATTCAGCGCGAAGATGTTACAGTTTATGCGCGTCGGGGCGCTAAAGCCGCCCCTGCGGCGACGTGACAATGGCGGTATGGGAGCCGTGCTGCATTAACCTCGATCAAGCTCTGAAGCGCGGCCCGAGCACCGACACGCGGACGGCGAACACCGGATGCCGGCACGCGCGTGACGGATATCCTCGGCTGAGCGAGGCAACCGGGTGCGCATAGCGCCGCGCAGTCAGCATTATCATATGATGACGGAAGAGCGAAAATCTGACGATCGGCCATGATTATTTGATCACTTTAGGAAGTGAGAAAATCATTCCAAGGCTGCAGCAAATTAATAAAACAAACAGTGAATGCAAATAAATATAAGGAGTTCAGGCGAAATGGCTGCAAGCTTAGATTAATTAATTCCCTTTGGCATCCGCCTTGCTCTGTAGAGGTCAACGCGGCGGGGAGATCATCACTCCCGGCCCAAGAAGACGAACAGGACAGGAGGATCGACAATGCCGATGCTAGAGCGCGCCGAGTGGTACGATATCGCCCGCGACACCAACTGGACGCCGAAATATGTCAGCCCCGAGGCGCTTTTTCCGGACGTCATGACCGGGGCCCAGGGCGTCGAGATGGCGAAGTGGCAGTGCTATGACGAGCCCTATAAGACGTCGTATCCCGAATATGTCCGGGTCCAGCGCGAGAAAGATGCCGGCGCCTATTCGGTGAAGGCGGCGCTCGAGCGCAGCAACATCTTCGCCAGTGCCGACCCCGGCTGGCACTCGATCCTCAAGGCGCATTACGGCTCGCTCGCCGTCGGCGAATACGCGGCGATGAGCGGCGAGGCGCGGATGGTCCGCTTCGGTCAGGCGCCGGGCATGCGCAATATGGCGACCTTCGGCATGCTCGACGAGAACCGCCACGCCCAGCTCCAGCTCTATTACCCGCATGATCTGGTGTCCAAGGACCGCCAGTTCGACTGGGCGCAGAAAGCCTATCACACCAATGAATGGGCCGCGATCGCGGTCCGCCACACCCTCGACGATCTGTTCATGGCGCGCTCGGCGACCGAGACCGCGATCATGCTGACCTTCGCCTTCGAGACCGGCTTCACCAACATGCAGTTCCTGGGTCTGGCTGCGGATGCCGCCGAGACCGGCGACTACACTTTCGCCAGCCTGGTCTCCAGCATCCAGACCGACGAGTCCCGCCATGCCCAGATCGGCGGACCGGCGCTCGAGGTGCTGATCGCCAACGGCCGGAAGGCCGAGGCGCAGAAGCTGGTCGATATCGCGATCGCCCGCACTTGGCGGCTGTTTGCCATCCTGACCGGGCCTTCGATGGACTATTACACCCCGATCGAGCACCGCAAGCAGTCCTTTAAGGAGTTCATGCAGGAGTGGATCGTCGGCCAGTTCGAGCGCAGCCTGATCGAGCTCGGCCTCGACCTGCCCTGGTACTGGGACAAAATGATCGCCGAGTTCGAGTATCAGCATCACGCCTATCATTTGGGCCTGTGGTACTGGCGTAAGACGATCTGGTGGAACCCGGCCGCCGGCGTCACCCCGGAATGCCGCGCCTGGCTCGAAGAGAAATATCCCGGCTGGAACGATACCTTCGGCAAGTGCTGGGACGTCATCACCGACAACCTGCTGGCGGGCCGCGAGGACCTGACCCATCCGGAAACCCTGCCGGTGCTGTGCAACATGAGCCAGATTCCAATCTGCGCCATCCCGGGCAATGGCTGGAACGTGAAGGATTATCCGCTCGAGTACGAGGGCCGGACCTATCACTTCAATTCCGAGGTCGATCGCTGGGTGTTCGAACAGGATCCGATCCGCTACCGCGATCACATGAGCCTGGTCGACCGCTTCCTCGCCGGCGAGATCCAGCCGCCGACCCTGGCAGGCGTGCTCGCCTATATGGGGCT
This sequence comes from uncultured Rhodospirillales bacterium, assembly GCA_903897565.1. Lineage (GTDB taxonomy): Bacteria > Pseudomonadota > Alphaproteobacteria > ATCC43930 > CGMCC-115725 > CAIXXC01. Next base: position 7,660 of record CAIUCF010000041.1, read on the forward strand.
GTCCGCGGCCGAGATGGGCGACGACGCCCACAAGAATGCCTGGGTCGACGCCTTCCGCCCCGATCCCCTCGCCAAGAACGCCGCAGAATAGCGCCCGCGATCCGGAGACACGACATGGCCCTGTTCCCCATCATTTCCAACTTCCAGTACGATTTCGTGCTGCAGCTGGTGCCCGTCGACACCGACAACACCATGGACGAAGTCGCAGCCGCGGCGGCACATCACTCGGTTGGCCGACGCGTCGCGCCGCAGCCCGGCAAGGTCATCCGCGTCCGCCGCCAGGGCGCAGCGGAGTTCTATCCGCGCACCGCCCGACTCGGCACGACCGACATCAAGCCGATGGAAGCCCTCGAATTCATCTTCTGCGAGGCGTGATGCCGACCATGAATTTTGAGCTCGTCTGCACCCTCGACGATGTCTGGGAAGGCGACATGGCCGAATTCGAACTCGGCGGCCAGTCGATCCTGCTGGTCTGGCCGCGCGACGGCGAGATCCATGCCTTCCAGGGCGTCTGCCCGCACCAGGACATTCCCCTGGTCGAGGGCAAGTTCGACGGCAAGACCCTGATGTGCCGCGCCCATCAATGGACCTTCGACGGCTCTACCGGAGTCGGCATCAACCCCAAGGACTGTCGGCTCGCCGAATACCCGGTGAAACTCGACGGCGATAACGTCTACGTGGCGCTCAACGGGATCCAACCCGTGTTCGCGCACACCTGACAACCCGGAGGAAACCAAGGTGAGCAATCCCAAGCCCGGTGACGGGTACCGCAATAATCGCGTCGGCCCGATCCTGCGCGCCTCGGCCATCACCGAGGGCGTCATCGAGGCGGCCCAGGAAGACAATCCCGGCAAGGAAATCCGGGTCGAGGACAAGGTCGCCTACGTCCGGATCGAGGCCGAGGGCGAACTGATCCTGCGGCGCACGACCCTGGAGGAGACCCTGGGCCGGCCGTTCAAGATGTCGGAACTCGAGGTCAATCTTGGCTCCTTCGCCGGCCGCATCGAGACCACGGCGGATTACGTCCGTTTCTACTACGACAAGACGCTGTAAAGGCGCGGGAGGACAAAAATGACCGATACCCCGATTCTCAAGCCGCTGAAGACCTGGAGCCATCTCGCGACCCGCCGGCGCAAGCCGAGCGAATACGAGATCGTCTCGACCAATCTTCACTACACCACCGACAACCCGGACGCGCCGTTCGAGCTCAATCGCGCGCTGCCGATCTCGCAATGGTTCCTGAAGAACCGCAACGCCTCGCCGCTGCACCATCCCGACTGGAACGCGTTCCGCGACCCCGACGAAATGGTCTACCGCACCTACAACATGCTGCAGGACGGCGCCGAGACTTATGTCGCCGGCTTGCTCGGCCAGTTCTCGGCGCGCGGCCATGACGCGATGCTGGAGGCCGGCTGGGCCGCGACTCTGGCGCGGCTCTATACGCCGCTGCGCTACCTGTTCCATAGCCTGCAGATGGGCTCGGCCTATCTGGTGCAGATCGCGCCGTCTTCGACGATCTCGAACTGCGCGGTCTATCAGTCGGCCGACGCGCTGCGCTGGTTGACCCACACCGCCTATCGCACCCGGGAACTGGCGCAGAGCTTCCCCGATCTCGGCTTCGCGACCGGCGAGCGCCAAGCCTGGGAAGAAGACCCGGCCTGGCAGGGTTTCCGCGAACTGGTCGAGAAGGCGCTGACCGCCTATGACTGGGCGGAGAGTTTCACCGCCTTCAACCTCGTCGCCCGCCCGGCGGTCGAGGAGGCGGTGTTGCGTGGGCTCGGCCAGTCCGGGCGCCATAACGGCGACACCCTGCTCGGCATGCTATGCGACGCCCAGCTCGCCGATACCCAGCGTCATCGCCGCTGGTCGGCGGCGCTGGTGCAGATGGCGTTGAGCCAGGAGGGCAATCGCGAGGTGTTGCTGGGCTGGATCGCCAAGTGGGAGCCGCTCGCCGATGGCGCGATCGACGCCTATTGCGCGGCGCTGCCAGATGCCCCCGATGCCGGCAGTCAGGCTAGCGACGCCGTCCGCGCGCTGCGCAGCAGCCTCGACCTCTGAGCGTCCGGCACGGCGCATGAGCCCTCGCATCACGATCGACGGCGGCGACGCGTTCGCGTTCGCCGCCGAAGAGGACACGATTCTGCGCGCCGCGTTGCGCGCCGGCATCGGCTTTCCCCATGAATGCAGCGTCGGCGGCTGCGGTGCCTGCCGTTTCGATCTCGTCGGGGGCGAGGTCGAGACCCTGTGGGAGGCAGCGCCAGGCCTGTCGGAGCGCGACCGGCGCCGGGGCAAAAGGCTCGCCTGCCAGACGCGGGCGCTCGGCGACTGCACGCTGCGGGTGCGGCTCGCGGACGAATACCGGCCCGCGATGCCGACGGCACGCCGCAAAGCCGTGCTGACGGCGCGGCGTTGGGTGACCCCCGACATGGCGGAGCTCACCCTGACCGCACCCGACAATGCCGCGTTCCTCGCGGGCCAATATGCGTTGCTGTATGCCCCCGGGATCACCGGGGCGCGGGCCTATTCGATGGCGAACCTCGCCAATGCCGAGGGGTGCTGGCGCTTCATCATCCGTCGGGTTCCCGGCGGCCAGGGCAGCACTATCCTCACCGAGGGCCTGGAGATCGGCGCCGAAGTCATGCTCGATGGTCCCTACGGCCATGCCTATTTACGCGAGGATATCGA
>CAIUCF010000042.1 GCA_903897565.1 uncultured Rhodospirillales bacterium
CTCGACGATTTCGTCGAGATCAAGTCGATCGTCGGCTACGACGCGGCGTAACACGCGACTCCGCCGCCCCGCCAGGGCCCGATCCGATCCCGCGTCCCGATGGACTAGGGACCGGGTCGGGCCCTTTTCTGTTTCCGGATGAGATTTTGACAAAGCAGTATTCATCAGAAACAATTTGAAACATAATTCAATAAAGATAAACAATCGTGGAATTAATTGCCGGGCATAGGCAAAAATATCTAGTCCATTCATAGAATTTATAATAACGAACTCTTGATTATACGAGCATTTTTATATCACATTGCTGGCATGGCCATTGCCAAGAGGGGCAGGTTGGCGACCGGATCGCCCTTCATTATCATCTGCGGAGCGACACCATGAGTATTAGCGCGATTACTGCATCGACGGCGACGAGTACGATTCAAAGCGCGACCACCCGGCATCACCGAACGAACCCGGTCCAGCAGCTCTTCAATGCGATCAGCTCAGGCGACCTGACGGAGGCACAGACCGCCTATCAGCAGCTGCTCGCGAATGCGCCGTCCAGTTCGAGCGCGAGTTCGGCGACGTCGAGCTCCACCACTGGCGCGACCTCAAGCAGTTCGGCCAATCCCCTGCAGCAACTGCTCGATCAACTCGGCACGGCACTGCAATCCGGCGACATCAGTTCGGCACAATCGGCGCTGGCAAGCTTTCAGGCCAACGCACCCTCCGGCGTGGGCAGTTCCGGGGGTGATCAGTCGACGACCGGCAAGGCGCTCTCGAGCCTGTTCTCCGCGATCCAATCGGGCGATCTCACCTCGGCAAAATCCGACTACGCGACAGTGAGCGCATTGCTCAGCGGCTCGAACAGCTCAGGTGGTACGACATCGAGCAGCGCGACGAACGGCACTGCCCAAGACCCCTTCCAGCAGCTGATCAGCCAGATCGGCACGGCGCTGAAGTCCGGCGACATCAGCTCGGCACAATCCGCGTTGTCGCAGTTCCAGAGCAATGCGCCGCCGCCGCCATCGGGAAACGGTCCGGATTCGAGCACAGGCAAAGCGATCTCGAGTCTGTTCTCATCGATCCAGTCGGGCGACCTCACCTCGGCGCAGTCGGCCTACGCCTCGCTGGAGAGCCTGCTCGGCGGATCGTCGACGAGCAGCAGCTCTTCGAGCACGAACAGCTCGACGTCCTCGTCCGCTTCCTCGTCCTCGTCGTCAAGCAGCAGTCAGGATTTGTTTCAGCAGCTGCTCAACAATATCGGGACCGATCTGTCGAACAACGACCTGACCTCGGCGCAGACCGCGCTGACCAATTTCAGCAAGGGCGCATCCTCCGGGCTCGCCTATAATTTCTACGCCTGAGCCGGCCGTGACGGTCCGGAGCCGGGCGATACCGGCTCCGGCAGTTCGATCGTGACGACCAGTCCGCCGGCATCGCGATTGGCGAGCGTGACCTCGCCGCCATGAGCGAGCACGGCACTCCGCAGAATCGCGAGGCCGAGGCCGGAACCCCCGGTGGCGAGATTGCGGGCGGTGTCAGGGCGGTAGAACGGCTCGAACACGCGCTCGTGCTCGCTTTCGGGGATGCCTGGTCCATCATCGGCGACCGTGATGCAGACGCCCGTCCCGGTCGTCGTCAGGGTGACGTCGGCGCGGCCGCCATATTTCACCGCATTGTCGATGACATTGCGCAGCGCGCGGCCGAGCTGGTGCGGCCGGCAGGGATAGCGGCAGGCCGCGGGCCCGTCGTAGGAGACCGGGAAGTCGAGATCCCGGTATTCGTCGCACAGGGTTTCCAGGACTGAGGCCAGGTCGACCGACTCCATCGGCTCGTGCCGCTCCAGCCCCTGGACGAAGGCCATGGTCGAGGCGACCATGCCGGTCATGATCTGGATGTCGCGCAGACCCTTCTCGCGGGTCTCGTCATCGGACACGGTTTCGAGCCGCAGCGCGAGCCGCGTGAGGATCGTGCGGATGTCATGGCTGAGCGCCGCCAGCATGCGCGTGCGCTCGCCGAGCAGATCCTGGATCTGCGACTGCATCGTGTTGTAGGCGCGCGCGACACGGCGGATTTCCTCGGGCCCTTCGGCGATCAGGATATCGGGCTCGCCGGAGGCGCCGAGGCGTTGTACCGAATCGGCGAGCCGGGCGAGCGGTGCGGTCACCCGCCGCGCCGCCCAGAACGAGAGCAAGGGGATCAGGATCGCGACCGAACCGAGGACCGGGACGAGCGGGAAGAAGTCGCCGCGCGGACCGCCCGGCGGGTCGCGCAGGGTCACGCAGTCACCGTCGCCGAGCGGATAGGAGGAGGCGACATCGGTCGCACCGCTGGCGACGCAGCGCTCGAGCGTTGCGTCGGGAAACGCCGCGATCACGGCCCGACGCTCCGATGCCGGGACGATCATCAGCACCTGGAGCATGGATTCGCGCTCGCCGCGATGGGGCGGACGGCGATCGTCGGTCAGGCGGAAGGCGAGCGACAGCAGGCCATGAAACAGCAGGGTCCCGACCAGGACGATGATCGCGATCTGCAGCGCCATCCCCGCCCGAGCGAGCCGGATCACGGGCGATTTCACGGACCGGCTGCCGCCGCGAAGTCCGAGCCCTGGACCACGGTGGGGGCGAAGAAATAGCCGCCGGCGCGCACCGTCAACAGCATCACCGGGTCACGGGGGTCGCGTTCGATCTTCTTGCGGATGCGACTGACCTGGATATCGATGCCGCGGCCGAGGGCGGCATGGCCGAGCGTCATGTCTTGCAGGGTATCCCGGGACAGTACCTGGCGCGGATGCTGGCAGAAGATGACCAGGAGATCGAACTCCATGCTGGTGAGCTGGATGCGGGCACCATCCGGGGCGCGCAGCTGCCGCAAGCCCGGATGGAGCCGCCAGCCCTCGAACTCGAAGATCAGATCGCGATTGCTCGCGGCCGGGCCGACGCGACTGCGTCGGAGCACGGCGCGCAGCCGTGCCAGCAGCTCGCGCGGGTTGAACGGTTTGCCGAGGTAGTCGTCGGCGCCCATCTCGAGGCCGACGATGCGGTCCGTCTCGTGGCCGAGCGCGGTAAGCATGATGATCGGCACCGCAGAGGTCGCGCGCAGGCGCCGGCACAGGCTCAGCCCATCCTCGCCCGGCAGCATGATGTCCATCACCACGGCGTCGATGGTTTCGCTCTTCAGGATGCCGTCGACGGCGCCGCCATCCTCGACGATCGAGACGCGGAAGCCGTGACGGCCGAGAAACGGCGCAAGGAGTCCACTGATCTCCTGGTCATCTTCGACGAGAAGTATGTGTGATGCTCCAGTTATGACTCACCCCGGAATAGAAACAATCTGAAACAATACTCGAAATCGGCCAATAACGACGCGAGTCATGGGCCGATGACGCGATGCCGGACTCTCGGGGTTTCTGGAATTTTCGTCAAATATTTTCGAGGGATTTGATCGTGGCGGGCAGTCCGGTGGTATCCGGGCTCCCGTTGACCAGCGGCACAGTGCCCGGCTTCGGCGTGCGGCGAGAGTGGTTGTGCTTGTCGGCAACCAGGGACCCGCCGGAAGCGGCGGGTCCCTGGCGATTTCAGAGGCCGGATTTGGTCCCGCTGCGGCCGAGGGCGTGTTCGGCTTCGGCGCGGGCCGACTGCAGGCGCGGGTTGACGCGCTTGACTTCGACGAAGACCGGGCGCGACTGCCGCCCCGCCGCGTGCAGGACCTGGCCGTTGGTCACCAGGGTCTCCTGGGTCTGGCCGGGCACCGTCAAACTGCGTGGCTGGAACCTGCCGTCGAGAAAAGCGCCGGTAACCTCGACCTCCTGGTCCTTGTAGAGCCGCTTGATCTTGGATTTGGCCAGCAGGCTCGCGTCAAGGGCGATATCCCCGGCCATGCCGGTGAGACGCAACACGCCCTTATTACTACGCGTGTCGAACCATTTGACGACACCCTTGACCCGGGTCTCGGCCTGGGGATCGCGCGCGAACGGGTCTGCGGCCACTGCGGCAACCACCGGCGCGCTAACGTCGTTGCGGCGCAGGAGGCGCGAGACGGGGGCCGCGGCTTCCGTCTCGAGCTCTGCGACAATGGCCTCCGGCGCGGCAGCGACGGCAAGTGTGGCGTTGCGCGGCGGCCTGCCGCGGCGCTTCGGCAGCGCCGGAGCCTCGGCGGCGACGACGAGCTTCGGCTTCTTGGCCGGCTTCGGCGCCTTTTCGGCGGCGGCGCTCAGAACCGGCTGTTCGAGCGCGGCCGTCTGGCGAAGCCGGGGCTGTCGGGTGGCTTGCAATCGCGGCGCCGGTTGCGCGGCGACTGGCCCTGCCGGCTGCAGCAGGCGGGCGATCGTATCGGCGACGACGGAAAAGGTTCCCGCCACCTCGTCGATAGCGGTCGGCCGCGCGGCCAGGATTGAGGAGATAAATTGAGCGGTGACGTAGGTAGCCGCGCCGTTGCGCATGGAAGCCTTCATTCTTATTGAGTAGAGATGGTTTGTTGCGAATATTCTGATGCCGCGCTGACGCGCGAGGTCTCGATTTCCGGGCAAGTATCGAGTTATGAGGCCGCCGAACGAGAATGACCACGTTCGGGCATTATTCTAAGTCAGATGGGTGCGCCGAAATCGATATTCAATAACGTAGTCTTCCTTCATCAAGAAATGAAGGGGGCCGCACCATCTATTTGTGCATATCTGGCCTTACGCTCGCGGCATGATGATTTGCCGGACGCGGTGGCCGCCGTCAGGCCGCGCGGCCCGGGCTCTCAGAGGGCTGTGGCCGGCCGCATCGTCGGGAAGGCGATGACGTCGCGGATCGAGGGGCTGTTGGTCAACATCATCACCAGGCGATCGATGCCGATGCCGAGGCCACCGGTTGGCGCCAGCCCGTATTCGAGCGCGGTGACGTAGTCGATGTCCATCTCCTGGGCTTCGTCGTCGCCGGCCTCGCGCTGGCGCATCTGGTCTTCGAACCGGGCGAACTGATCCTGCGGATCCGTCAGCTCGGAGAAGGCGTTGGCGATCTCGATGCCGTTGGCATAGGTCTCGAAGCGCTCGGTCAGGCGCGGATCCGTGCGATGGACCTTGGCGAGTGGCGAGATATCGCGCGGCAGGTCGGTGACATGCGTCGGCTGGATCAAGGTATGCTCGGCGTGCTGGCCGAAGGCGGCTTCCAGGGCCTGGCCCCAGTTCTCCTTGCCCTCGATCTTGCAGCCGAGCTTGCGGGCGGCGTCGCGCGCCGCGGCGGCATCGCCGAGCTGCAGGAAATCGACGCCGGTGATCTCGTGGACGAGACCGGCCATGGACCGGCGGGCGAACGGTCCCTTGAAGCTCAAGGTCCGATCACCGACGACGGCGTCGGTCGTGCCGTTGGCGGCAATCGCGACATGCTCGAGGATCGCCTCGGTCAGGTTCATCATGTCGGTGTAGTCGGCGAAAGCCTGGTAAAGCTCGAGGGTCGTGAATTCGGGATTGTGGCGCGGCGAGATGCCCTCGTTGCGGAAGCAGCGGTTGATCTCGAACACCCGGTCGGACAGCCCGCCGACGATCAGGCGCTTGAGATGCAGTTCCGGCGCGATGCGCAGGAACAGGTCCATGCCCAGGGCGTTGTGGTGGGTGACGAAAGGCTTGGCCGTGGCGCCGCCGGAGATGGTGTGCAGCATCGGCGTCTCGACTTCGAGGAAGTCCTGGCCGATCAGATAGCTGCGCATCGCCGAGAGGATCAGGGAGCGCTTGCGCAGGGTGTCGCGGCTCTCCGGATTCATGATGAGGTCGAGATAGCGCTGGCGATAGCGGGTCTCGACATCGCTGAGGCCGTGATACTTCTCCGGCAGCGGCAGCAGCGCCTTGGCGAGGATGGTGACCTCGCTGGCATTGACGGTGAGCTCGCCCGCCGGGGTCCGGCGCACCAGACCGGCGATACCGATCAGATCGCCGAGATCGAGCAAGCGCACCAGGGCGAGTTGCTCGGGCGACAGGAAATCCTTGTGGCTGAACACCTGGATCTTGCCGCTGGCGTCGTGGAGGTCGATGAACATGCCGCTGTTGCGGATCGCCCGAATGCGCCCGCAGATCCTGACCTCGGTGCCGGTCTCCTCGCGCGGCGCGAGTTCGGCATAGGTGGTCTGGAGATCGGCGGCGAGCCAGGTACGGTCGAAGCGGTAGGGATAGGGTTCGATCCCGGCGGCGCGGATCGCCTCGAGCTTCTCCAGCCGGGCATTGCGGAACTGATTATTCGCCGAATCCTCGCGGAACGCAGCGACCGGGTCACGCGGCGGGGGTGCGGGGGAAGTCGACGGAGTCTCGGTCATGCGCGGCGTTTTCGATCTGCAAACGAAGGGAAGCTCGCCGTTCTAGCGAGCGGGCGGGGTTTCGACAAGCCTCGGCACTGCCGCTACGCGGGTTTCAGCGTCGCCGCCCAGGGCAAGAGCACCGCGGCGAAGGCGTCCCAGGCGTCGTTGTGGTCGAGCCCGGGGAACAGCTGCAGGGTCTTGGGCGGCACGGCCAAGGCGAACAGCGCGCGGCCCTGGCTGTCGGGGATGACGTGATCGGCGAGGCCATGGCCGATCAGCAGCGGGCAGTGAATATTGGCGATACTCCGGAAACTCTCGAACCGCTCGGTGGTCAGCAGTGCGGCAGGGAAGATCGGGTAGCGCAGCTGCGCCATCTCGGCCACCGACATGAATGGCGCCAGCAGGGCGAGCCCGGCGACATGGAATTCCGCTGCCATTCGGGTCGCGACGCCGGTGCCGAGCGAATGGCCGAACAGGATCACCCTGTCGCCGGCGATGCCCTGTGCTGCGAGCGCCCGCAGATAGGCGCGGGCGTCGCGATAGAAGCCGTCCTCGCTGGGTGCGCCCGGCATGCCGCTGAAGCCGCGGTACTCGACGATCAGGAAGCCATAGCCGACCGCAATATAGGGCGCGCCGTGCGGCGCCGATTTCAGCAGCCCGTCGGCATTGCCATGGAAGAAGACGATCGTGCGATGACCCGGTGCGGCGGCGTGATACCAGCCCTTCAGCGCCAGGCCGTCATCGGTCGTGACGGGAAACTCGACATAGCCCCGGCCGACATTGCTGTCGCTCGGAGCGGCGTAGTCGGGATCGGGGTGGAAGATCAGGTGGCGCTGGTCGAGATAGAGACCGGTCAGGCAGGCGAGATAGACCGCGATTGCGAGCAGCGCCAGCCGCCGGGCGATCCGGGTCACGCGGCGCATGGAACGGGCCTGGCGGAGCGGGTCATGGGGAATGCCTTCAATGGATCAGCGGCGCCAGACGCTGCAGACCGATCCCGGTCAGCATGGCGGCGTTGAGGATCATCACCGCCGGCGCGAAGCGCGTGGCGACGGCGTTGAGGCGATGGCCGGCGAAGTGCCCGGCGATGCCGACCACGATCAGGCTCGGCATGGTGCCGGCGCCGAACGCCACCATCGCCAGCGCGCCGGTGAGCGGCGAGGCGGTCCCGGCCGCGACCACAAGTCCAGTATAGAGAAAGCCGCAGGGCAGGAAGCCGAGCGCAAGGCCGAGCATGAGCCCGCCGCGTCGAGTGGTGGTATCGAGTCCGCGCGTCAGCCGGGCGATCGGCAGAGCGAAGGCGGTGCCGGCGCGGGGCAGCAGCCGGTTCAGCGCGGGCAGGACGCTGCGTAATGCCGCCGCCAGGAACACGAGCGCCGCGCCGAGCAGCAGGGCCGCAGCCATCCATGACAGCCACGGGACGCGGACGAGTCCGCTGCCGAGCCATCCCATGGCCGCGCCGAGGCCGCCATAGGTGACCAGACGGCCGAGATGATAGGGCAGCAGCATGCCGCTGGTCAGGCGCGTCGTGGCGCCGAGCCGCGCGAGCGGGACGCGGGCCAGGCGATCGGAGACCTGGCCGAGCACGAACGGGCCGCACATCGCCGCGCAATGTGCAGGGCTCCCGGCCAGCCCGGCCAGGAACAGGGCAAGGATCGGGCCGAGCGCGCCGCCGAGGGGCGGGCGGAAACTAGCAAGCCCATGGCCGCACCAGGCCAGCGCCGCGAACAGGTCCAAATCCGGTTCCTTCATCAAGTCACGCAGGGCATCATCCCGCGTCGCGGAGAAAATGCACGCCTCCCCGTAGTAAGCCACCGTGGTTTGTCAAGTACCCCATAAGCGGATTGTCGCAGGGGGCACGGGACGGATTGCACATCGGCCGACGTCCTTCTAACGTCCCCGACCAATCGACTCGCCGCCGTCAATGGTGCGGGCGATCGCGTACGACGTGATACGGCGTTTGGGCGCCGAGCGTAGGAGGATTTGGGGATGGATAGCAAGAAGGGCGATCTGATCGTTGGGATCGTGACCGGGATCTTTGGCCTCGTCGGCCTGGTTCTGGCCGCCTACGCTCAAGACGTCGAAATTTACATATTCGGATTGTCGCTGGTCGGCTTCGCCGTCCTCTTCATCTTCGGCTTGGTGAAGCGCTTCTACGACGAGAAGGACGTCGCCCATGGGGCGGACGGACAGGGGGGACACTGAGATGGCCAGTTCAGCAGCCACCGCCATGCTCGACGACGGCTCAGTCGTCAATAAGGTCTTTTATAACGAGGCGATCGTTCGCAAGTTCGTGATCGCGGCGATCGTCTGGTCGATCATCGCCTTCGGCCTCGGCACGTATCTCGGCTCCGAGCTCGCGTATCCGCAGCTCAACATCGCGCCGTATTTCAATTTCGGCCGCCTGCGGCCCGCTCATCCGACCGCCGCGGTGTTCGGCTTCGGCGGCAACGTGCTGTTCGCGACGTCGTTCTACATAGTGCAGCGCACCAGCCGAGCTCGCCTGTTCGGCGGTCGCGCCTGGGCAGATTTCGTGTTCTGGGCCTACCAGCTCCAGGTCGCGAATATGTGCGTCAGCTATCTTCTCGGCTTCTCGAAGAGCCAGGAATACGCCGAAGGCGAATGGCATCTGGACCTGTGGCTGGCGGTGATCTGGTTGTCGTACATGACGATCTTCATCGGCACGCTGACGCGCCGCAAGGAGCCGCATATCTACGTCGCCAACTGGTTCTTCATCGCCTACATGTCGATGATCCTGATCCTGCATGTCGGCCGCAACCTGTGCATCCCGATCTCGCCGTTCCGTGCCAAGAGCTATTCGCTGTTCCCGGGCGTCCAGGACGCCATGATCCAGTGGTGGTACGGCCATAACGTGGTCGGCTTCTTCCTGACCGCCGGCTTCCTCGGCATCATGTACTACTTCATCCCGAAGGCGGCCGGACGACCGGTCTACTCGTATCGGCTCTCGATCGTCCATTTCTGGTCGCTCGTGTTCCTGTACGTGTGGGTGGGTGCGCATCATCTGCACTTCACCGCGCTGCCCGACTGGACGCAGACCCTCGGCATGGCGTTCTCGATCATGCTGTGGATGCCCTCATGGGGCGGCATGATCAACGGCATCATGACCCTGTCGGGCGCCTGGGATAAGCTGCGCTCGGATCCGGGCCTGCGCTTCTCGGTGACGGCGGTGGCGTTCTACGGCATGTCGACCTTCGAAGGCCCGCTGATGGCGGTGCGCGACGTCAACGCGCTCAGCCATTACACCGACTGGACCGTCGGCCATGTGCACTCCGGTGCCCTCGGCTGGGTCATGCTGGTGTCCTTCGGCGCGCTGTACTACCTGATCCCCGCCCTGTGGCGGAAGCCGGGCATGTACTCGACCAAGCTGATGGAATGGCACTACTGGCTCGCGATGACCGGGATCACGCTCTACATCTTCGCGATGTGGGTCGCCGGAATCACCCAGGGCCTGATGTGGCGCGCCTATGACGCCCATGGTTTCCTGCAGTATTCGTTCGTGGAATCGGTTGCGGCGATGCATCCCTACTACGTGGCGCGTGCGCTTGGTGGGCTCTTCATCATCACCGGTGCGCTCATGATGGCCTACAATTCCTATCGGACCATCACGACCCCGAACGAATCGGCCCTCTGGGCAGGGCGGCGCTTTGCCGGCGCCCTCGCGGCAGGAGAATAATCATGGCCTTCAGTCATGCCATTGTCGAAAAGAACGCGTTCGTCCTGATCGCAGCCACCTTCGCGGTGCTGTCGATCGGCGGCGCGGTCGAAATCATCCCGTTGTTCACCATCCACACCACGGTCGAGGCGGTCAAAGGGGTTCGCCCCTACAGCCCGCTCGAGTTGATCGGCCGCGACATCTACATTCGCGAGGGTTGCTACCTCTGCCACAGCCAGCAGATTCGCTCGCTGCGTGACGAGGTCGAACGCTACGGCCATTACAGCCTCGCCGCCGAGAGCATGTACGATCACCCGTTCCAGTGGGGCTCCAAGCGTATCGGTCCGGACGTCGCCCGGGTCGGTGGCAAGTACTCTAACGATTGGCAGTATGCCCATCTGAAGAACCCGCAGGCGCTGGTGCCGGAATCGCTGATGCCGAAATTCTCGTTCCTCGCGGAAACGAAGCTCGACTACAGCGACATCGAGATGAAGCTGAAGGTCCAGCGGCTGCTCGGCACGCCCTATACCGATGAAGACATCGCCAATGCCCGCAAGGACATCGAAGCCCAGGCTGATGCCTCGGTCGATGCCACTGCGCTGCTGAAGCGTTATCCCAAGGCGGTCGAGGCTTCGGGCAAGACCGGCTCCGTGACCGAGATGGATGCGCTGGTCGCGTATCTCCAGGTGCTCGGCACGATGGTCAACTTCGCTGATACCAGCGAGGAGCAGCTCAAGCAGTAGCCATGGAAACTCAAGCGAAATTTGAGCTTCCGGCACTACTGGCCTGGCTGGACCATTACTGGATCGTGCCGATCACCATCGTGTTCGTCGCCGTCGCGGTAAAGAGTTACTGGCCCAATCAAAAGCGTGAGCAGGATCGCCATGCCGCGATCCCGCTCAACGACGATCCGTAAGGAGTTGATCTCGTGGCACTGAAAATTGAAAAGGACGCCCTGACGGGTGTCGAATCGACCGGCCACTCGTGGGACGGTATCCAGGAACTGAACAACCCGCTGCCGACCTGGTGGTTGTTCATCTGGGGGGTCTGTATTCTCGTCGCCCTTGTCCAGTTCGTGCTTTATCCCTCGTTCCCGGGATTGCGCACCTACTGGCATGGTACGACGAACTACTCGTCGCGCGTCGACGCCATCAAGGCGGTCGACGAGATCCAGGCCTCGCACGCCCAGTACGTCACCAAGATCGCGGCGATGCCGATCACCGAGATCCCCAAGAACAAGGAGCTGTATGACTACGCGCTGCTCTCGGGGAAGGTGACCTTCGCCAATAATTGCCAGCCGTGTCACGGTGTCGCGGGTTCGGGCCGTCCCGGCTTCCCGGTGCTGGCTTCTGACGCCTGGTTGTGGGGCGGCACGCTCGACGCGCTGCAGCAGACGATCACCTACGGCATCCGCAGCGGCCATCCGCAGGCGCGGGATTCGCAGATGCCACGCTTCGGCGCCGACGGCATCCTGACCCCCGCGCAGATCAACACCGTCGCGGAATACGTTGAATTCCTTGAGGGTAAGCCGCGCAAGGGCGCCGATCTGGTGGCCGCCAAGCAGCTGTTCATGGACAATTGTTCGGCCTGCCACAGCCCCGAGGGCAACGGCAATCGTGACGTCGGCGCGCCGCGCTATCATGACCGCGTCTTCCTCTACGGCCCCGACTACGACTCGGTCGTCCGTCAGGTGACCAACCCGCGCATGGGTGTGATGCCGGCTTGGACCTACCGCCTGGATACGCCGACCATCAAGTCTGTGGCGCTGTACGTCCACTCGCTGGGCGGCGGCGAATAAGGTTCCCGAAATCGGTACCGGACGAAGGCGGGGTATCACAACCCCGCCTTCGGCATATCTAGGCCGACGGTACCAGGAGGCGCAGAGTGGCATATACCGGTAACAAGATCAGTCGCAAGCAGGCGCAGGCCGAAGCGGTCGCGCAGGCCGATCACGTCGTCTATTTCGCCGGCCGGATGCAGATCTATCCCAAGGCGATCAAGGGGATGGTGCGCCGCTTCAAATGGGCGATCGTGGTCCTCTGCCTTGCCGTCTACTATGCGCTGCCCATGCTGCGCTGGCACCGCGACCATGGCCGGCCCGATCAGGCTGTGCTGCTCGACCTTGCCCATGAGCGCTTCTATTTCTTCAATATCGAGTTGTGGCCGCAGGAGATGTATATCCTCGGCGGTCTCGTCATCCTCGCCGTGGTGTCGCTGTTCCTCGTCAGCAGCCTGATCGGCCGCGTGTGGTGCGGCTACTCCTGTCCGCAGACCGTGTGGACCGACCTGTTCATGCTGGTCGAACGCCAGATCGAGGGCGACCGCAACGAGCGCATCAAGCGCGATCGCGCGCCGATGACCTTCGACAAGGCCTGGCGCAAGGTCGCCAAACATGTGTCGTGGATCGCGATCGCGTTCCTGACCGGCGGCGCCTGGATCACCTACTACGTCGACGCGCCGCAGTTCATCCGCCAGTTCTTTACCGGCACCGCGTCGATCGAAGCCTATTTCTTCACCTTTCTGTTCACGGCGCTGACCTATCTCCTGGCCGGTTGGGCGCGCGAGCAGGTCTGTACCTTCATGTGCCCCTGGCCGCGCTTCCAGGCGGCGATGTTCGACGACCAGACCTATACGGTCACCTACGAGACCCAGCGCGGCGAGCCGCGCGCCAAGGGCAAGAAGGACTTCAAGGAGGAGAACGCCGGCGATTGCATCGATTGCGGCCAGTGCGTCGCGGTCTGCCCGACCGGGATCGATATCCGCGACGGCAACCAGCTCGAATGCATCGGCTGCGGGCTGTGCATCGATGCCTGCAACGAGATCATGGACAAGGTCGGTCGGCCGAAATGGCTGATCACCTGGGATACCATGGTCGGCCAGGAAGCGAAGAAGCAGGGCCGCCACGCGCCGGTCAAGCTGATCCGGGCCCGCACCCTGCTCTATCTGATGATCCTGCTGATCGGCACGACCTTCGTCGCCACCGCGTTCCTGACGCGGCCGCATATCGCCATCGATGCCCAGCGCGATCGCGCGCCGTTCTTCGTGATGCTCGACCATGGCGTGATCCTGAACGGCTACACCGTCAGCCTCGTCAACAAGACCCAGGATGACGAGGATTTCGACATCTCGCTCGGGCAGTTCGACGGCGCCACGATCAGAGCCCTCGGCACCGAGCAGAAGGCTGCCAACGTGGTCCATATCAAGGTGCCGCCGGATACCGTCGGCACCTATAAGGTCCAGGTCTTGTCGCCGCCACACAGCGAAATCGGCTCGCAGACGCTGGACTTCATCCTCAAGGACACCAATTCCGGTGAGCAGGTCCTGGCGCACTCCATGTTCATGGGCCCGCTCAGCGTCAGCGGCGACGGCAATTGACATGAATACCGCGACAATTCGAAGGGATCCGACATGGCAGGCACGATGACCGGCGGCAAAAATCCCGGCCCCTCGGGCGCGAAGTCCGGCTGGCGATTCTTCCCGCTCGCAGTGGCGCTCGGGCTGAGTTTCGTGGCGGCGGTCAACACCTACATGATCGTCAACGCGATGCGGACGTTCCCGGGCGAGCTCGCCAATGGCTACGACATCAGCAACTCCTATAACCACATCATGTTCGCGGAGCGCGAGCAGGTGGCACTGGGCTGGAAGGTCGTGCTGTTCGGCAAATCCGGGCACGTGGCCGTTCATATGACCGACCGCGAGGGGCTGCCGCTCGGCGGCTTGACGTTGAAGGCGAAAGCGCGGCGCCCCGTCGGCCCCGAGAGCACGACCGAATTGACCTTCGAGAGCGATGGCGCGGGCCATTGGATTTCGACCCGTCCGCTCGATCTCGGCCAGTGGCTGGTCGATGTCACGGCGACCGCGCCGGGGCGCGACTACGTCATCACCCGCCGGGTCATCATCCGCTGACGCGGCGCGTGACCCTCGCATGAGGAACCCCCGGTGACGGCGACCGCCGCGGTGAATGTGGCCGAGCCGCTCGCCTGCGCCCATTGCGGCCAGCCGGTGCAGGCTGGCGTGCAATTCTGCTGCGCCGGCTGTGCTGCCGCCTATGACGCGATCCAGGGCCTCGGGCTCGGTCGCTACTACGAGCGCCGGGTCATCGACCCATCTGCCCGCCCGATCCGGCCGGAACTCGGTGATGGCCGCGGCTATGAGCGCTTCGTCGTCACCGACAAGGCGGGCATTCACGAGCTCAACCTGATGGTCGACGGGCTGCAATGCGGCGCCTGCGTCTGGTTGATCGAGTCGGTGCTGGCGCGGCTGCCCGCGGTGGTGGAGGGCCGGGTCAACATGACCTCGCGGCGGCTGAAGCTGCGCTGGCGCGGCGCTGCCTCGGATGCCGCCGGGATCATTCATCAGATCGAGTGCCTCGGCTACGGCGTGGTGCCCTATGATCCGTCCTGCCTGAAGGCCGCAGACGACCGCACCGGCCGCATCCTCATTCGCTCACTCGCGGTTGCCGGCTTCGCCGCCGGCAACGTGATGATGATCTCGATCGCGATCTGGTCCGGCATGGGCGCGGCGACCCGCGATCTGCTGCATTGGATCTCGGCGCTGGTGGCGCTGCCGGCGATCGCCTATGCCGGGCGGCCGTTCTTCCGCTCCGCCCTGGCGGCGCTCAGCCGCGGCCGCACCAATATGGATGTGCCGATCTCGATCGGCGTCATCCTGGTGACGAGCATGAGCCTGTTCGAGACCCTGACCGAGGGTGCCGACACCTATTTCGAAGCGTCGACGGCGCTGCTGTTCTTCCTCCTGATCGGCCGTGTGCTCGACCATCAGGCGCGCGGTCGCGTCCGCCAGCCCGCCGAGCAACTGTTGGTGCTGCGGGCGACGGAGATCACGGTGCTCGACGAGTCGGGCGCCGCGCGGCGCTGCGCCCAGGAC
>CAIUCF010000043.1 GCA_903897565.1 uncultured Rhodospirillales bacterium
AAGCATTACTGAGCGCTGCCAACCATCTTGTAAAATAACCAGTCACCGCGGCAGAGAAATCGTCGCGCGTATTGGTCAACGCCAACAAGCCCACAAAGCATATCTGGCGGCCCGACTCGAAATATTCGAGCAGAAGTCCCAGCATGGCGCTAATTGCCTGCGCCGGCGCTGCGTCTACCCTGAGCGGTATGAAGATGTTTGTTTCAAACCAGCTGTCGATTCGTTCGAGGACAGCCGACGCCATCTCAGCTTTACCATTCGGAAAAAAATGATAGAGGCTACCTTTACCCATGCCTGTCGCCTTGGCGATCAAGCTGAGGCTGGCCCCATCATACCCGTAATCCCGGAAGACTGCGGCAAGCGGTTCGATCGCATCGGCTCGTTCAGCGATAATTCGCGGCATCGACACGGCTCCCTCACATGCACCATTCGAGTTCTGTACCGATCGGAACAGACTTAACCAATAGGTACACACACTGGCGTTCTGTGGCAATGATATTCAGTCACCGCCGACTGAAGCTTGCTTCAGAGAATGAATTCAGGGTGAGATTCAGGGGAGTGAAGCTCCCGGAGACGGTAGCCGGAATTAGCAGCCCCCTCGACGGTACGCGCCCGCGTTCCCCATGCTTGCCAGCCTCCCTCGGATCACGCCATGATATCGCCAAGCGTCGACTCATAACGACGAAACCGGATCAGCCGATAAGGCCGGGCGGTTTCCGCTTTCTTCAGAAAGTGAAAAACAATGACGGTTGGTCCCGCGGCAAGCACGCTGCCCGATTATCTCGACCCCAAGATTCTCGGCTTCGATCCCGTCGAGGTCCGCCGCCGTTACGCCCATGAGCGCGCCATCCGTCTGCGGGCGGACGGCAACGACCAGTTCGTCGAAGTCACGGACGACTACGCGCATTTCGAGGATGATCCGCTCAGCCAGTCGCCGCCACCCCGGGCAGCCCTGGAAATCGAGACCGACGCCGTCATCCTCGGCGGCGGCATCGGCGGGTTGCTGGCGGCGGTGCGCTTGCACGAGATCGGCGTCACCGATATCCGCATCGTTGAGCACGCCGGCGATTTCGGCGGGGTCTGGTACTGGAACCGCTATCCCGGCGCGCAATGCGACACCGAATCCTACATCTATCTGCCGCTGCTCGAGGAGACCGGCTACATCCCCTCCGAGCGCTACGTTCACCAGCCCGAGATCCTCGCGCATCTGCAGCGCATCGGCCGGCAATACGGGCTCTACGAGCGCGCCCTGTTCCACACCAAGCTGGACGAGGCGCAGTGGTGCGAGCCCGAGGCGCGCTGGCACGTGCGCACCGATCGCGGCGATGTCCTGAAGGCCCGCTTCGTCATCATGTCGACGGGGCCGCTGCATCGGCCGAAGCTGCCCGGCGTGCCGGGGATCAGGAGCTTCGGCGGCAAGAGCTTTCACACCAGCCGCTGGGATTACGGCTACACGGGCGGTGACACCACAGGCGGCCTGACCGGGCTCGCCGACAAGCGCGTCGGCATCATCGGCACAGGGGCCACGGCGGTCCAGGTGGTACCGGTCGTCGCGCGCCACGCCGGGCAGCTCACCCTGTTCCAGCGCACCCCTTCCTATGTCGACGAGCGGCTCAACCGGCCGACCGACATGGCCTGGGCGAAGTCGCTCGGCCCGGGCTGGCAATACGAGCGCGACGAGAATTTCTGCCTGATCATGGGCGGCCACCCGGTCGAAAAGGATCTCGTCAACGACAAATGGACCGACTATTTCCGGCTCGCCATGAAGATCCTCGACGTCGAAGGCGACGGCGCCACGGATGAGCGCAAGGCCTGGCTGCGCGAAATCGCCGACTACACCAAGGGCAACGATATCCGCGCCCGCGTGGCCCGGATCGTCCGGGATCCGGTCACGGCGGAGAAGCTGAAACCCTGGTACGGCCAATGGTGCAAGCGTCCGGGCTTCCACGACGAATACCTGCAGGCGTTCAATCGCGCGAACGTCGCCCTGGTCGATACCGGCGGCAAGGGCATCGAGCGCATCACCGAGAACGCGGTGGTGGTGGACGGCGTCGCCCACGAGCTCGACTGCCTGATCTTCGCCACCGGCTTCGAGACCGGCACCGCCTATATGCGTCGTTCCGAGTGTGAGGTGATCGGCCGCGACGGCGTCAAGCTGAGCGATGCCTGGTCCAAGGGCATGCGGACCTTCCAGGGCTTCATGAGCCATGGTTTCCCGAACTGCTTCCACATCGGCCTGACGCAAACCGGGGTCGCCTTCAACTACACCTACACCGTGACCGGACAGGCCAGGCACCTCGCCCATCTGATCGGCCAGGTGATCGCGCGCGGCGCCAGGACGATGGAGCCGACCGCGGCAGCCGAGGCCGCCTGGCTCGACCTGGTGCGCAGCCCGGGCCCCTTACGCAAGTATCAGGAGACCTGCACGCCCAGCTATTTCAACGTCGAGGGCAAGAATAGCGGCCAGGGTTTCATCGACAACCAGTATCCCGCCGGTGCCGTGGCGTTCTTCCGCATGCTGGAAGCGTGGCGCGCGCAAGGCGATCTCGCCGGGCTGGTGGTCGAGTAGCGTCGCCCTAATTTTTCGTCATTGCGAGCCGAAGGCGCGGCAATCCAGGAGCTGCGCGCGCGAACAATACGAGCAATACGCGATGCAATACGGGGACACTATACTTATTTTTAATTCTGAGCTGGAGCGGAACGTAACAATGAATATGTATAGTGTCCCCGCAATTCCCGCGGCGGGCTCGTCGGCGACAAGATGGACCCCCGCCTACGCGGGGGTGACGGAGAAAGAGGGTGGGGAAACCGCTCTCCCTAGCCGACCTTCGGCTCGAAGCTCGGGCCGAAATCGTCGAC
>CAIUCF010000044.1 GCA_903897565.1 uncultured Rhodospirillales bacterium
AGCAGATTCGGATAATCACTACTCTCCCGATTATCCGACCTCCATCTTCCTCATGATTTCAAGAGCAAAGGACTCTAGAGATGAGCGCCAAAACTCACGTCGACACCCTCTGGTTTACCCGTTGCGCCGGTGGCGGTCGCGGCGGCGTCCCGACGGCTTCCGGGATCGCCTATAAGCTGGGCTACCTCACCGAGGAGTTCAAAGACGACGGCATCAAGCTTCTGACCCTGCAGGAGGACGCCGGTCCGGAACTGCAGCACAATCATTATGATCACCAGCTGCCGACCCTGATCCGCGAGGGCGGCAATCTGTTCGCGATCCCGGCCAAGGCACAGGGCGCCAAGACCCGCCTGATCGGCCTAACCTGGATCGACGAGGCGCAGTCCATCCTGGTCCGCCCCGGCTCGGACATCCGCAGCCCGAAGGACCTGAAGGGCAAGCGCCTCGGCCTGCCCGTCCTGCGCGCGACCGACATCGCCGAAAACAAGCGCGGCCGCAGCATCACGCGCTACGGCAGCCTGTCCGGCTACCACGGCGCCCTCGCCTCGGTCGGGCTCACGCTCAGCGACGTCAAGCTCACCGAGATCGGCACGGCGGATCCGGAAGCAGGAGCCGGTCGCCGTTTCGCCGGCTGGGGTGAGAGCCTCGAAGCCCTCGCCCGCGGCGAAGTCGATGCCACCTACGTCAAGGGCGCAGCCGCCCAGGACGGCGCCCGCCAGCTCGGCCTCGAAGTCGCAATCGACCTCGATCGCCTGCCGGAGCGCCGCTTCCGCGTCAACAACGGCACGCCGCGTCCGGTCACCGTGCATGAGGACTTCCTGGAGAATCACTTCGATCTCCTGGTCCGCTTCCTGACCCAGACCCTGCGCGCCGCCGAGTGGGCCAAGACCAACCTCGCCGGCGTGTCGCAGATCCTCCAAGACGAGACCGGCGCAACCGCCGAGGGCGTCGCCGCCGCCTATCGCGACGGCTTCCACCTCACCCTGGCGCCCGACCTCTCACAGGAGCGCCTCGATCTGTTCCGCCAGCAGAAGGAGTTCCTGCTGAGCCATGGCGTGCTCGACCGTGATTTCGACTACGACGCCTGGGTCGATTTCCGCCCCCTGGAAGAGGCCAATCGCCGCCTCCAGGAAATCCTGAAGGGCGAGCTTCGCTCGGCCGCCGAGTAGCTAAAAACGAACCGGCCCGCCTGATGCGGGCGGGCCGGTCTCCCATCAACCGACGAAGGTATTCACCTGCATTTCATTTTTTCGTCATTGCGAGCGGAGCGAAGCAATCCAGAGCTTCAGCCGCGGCATTACCGGATTGCCGTGCCTTCGGCTCGCAATGACGATTATCGATAAGAGTTCTATCCTGCGACGATTATTGTCGGCCTCAGTTCGAGACGCCCTGCTGCTTCGCCAGCAGCAGCCAGAGATGGGCGAGATCGCCGCTGCCGTCGCCATCGGCCACGGCCTCGAACGACTTAGCGGCCTGATCCTTCTGCCCCGCCCAAAACTGCGCGATACCAAGATGGAGCCCCGCGTCACCCGGGTGCTTGAGGCCGCCCTTGGCGATGCCCTGCTCGATCAGCGGCACACCGGTCGCAGTGTCGCCATAAGAGGCGTAGGAGAAACCAACCCGTACCAGAGCGTCGCCGGTCGGCAGGTTGGCGGCCTCCTTGGCGGCTTCGGGAAGCCCCTTGCGATCCGCCGCCGCCTTGCCGGCGACGAAGGCCTTGAGCCGTTTTTGACGATCTGCCTGAGCGCCCTGGCCGAAGATGCCACGATCAAA
>CAIUCF010000045.1 GCA_903897565.1 uncultured Rhodospirillales bacterium
CGCCTGGCGGTCTGGCATCTACGCGGTCATCCAAAGAATGACGTCGGGTCTGTCGCAAGGCGAGATCGGGATCGAACGGCTGTGCCGGCTGGCTGGTATCAGCTGTGCCGGGTATTACCGTCATTGGCGGACCTCGGCGCCGCGCCGGGAAGAGACGGGGCTGCGTGACGTGATCCAGAAGCTGACGCTGGCGCACAAGCACTATGGCTATCGGCGGATTGCGGCCCAACTGCGGCGAGAAGGTGGCTGGCAAATCACAAGCGCGTGCTGCGGCTGATGGGAGAGGACAATCTGCTGTGCCGGGCCGCTTTCGCGCCGAGCACGACGGACAGCCGGCATCGCTGGCGGGTCGTGCCCAATCTGGCGCGTGGCATGGAGTTGACCGGGCTCGATCAACTCTGGGTGGCCGACGTCACTATGTCCATCTGGCCAAAGAGTTCGCTTATCTCGCGATCATTCTCGACGCCTTCAGCCGCAAGGGCATCGGCTGGGCGCTGGAGACGCATCTGCGTGCGGAACTGGCGATCGCGGCGCTCGACATGGCTTTGGTCGCCCGTCGGCCGCCACCTGGCAGCCTGATCCACCACTCGGATCGCGGTGTCCAATATGCCTGCGGCGATTAGACGAAGATCCTGCGCGACCGCGATATTCAGCCGAGCATGAGCCGGGTCGGCAACCCATACGACAACGCCAAAGCCGAGAGCTTCATGAAGACGCTAAAGCAGGACGAGGTCTATGGCAGCGATTATCGGGATGTCGAGGACGTGCGCGGCCGGATCAGAACCTTCATCGACGAGTTCTATAATCGCCAGCGTCTGCACTCGGCGCTCGATTATCTGCCCCCCGAGGAGTACGAAGCGAAATTGCCGAAATTGAGAACTGTCCCTGATTCTCGTGTCTCACCCAAAGGGTGCAGCCCATGCGGAAATAGGCCTGAAAAACTGGGTACCGCGCGACGTTGCTTCTGTAATCCAGGATCAGGTCAAGCTGCACCTCGTCGGCGCCTGGACGGGCAAGATGAACGAGATCAAGGGTGTAGCCATCAGGCGAGATGAGGGCCGGATTGGCCCCGTGGAAATATTGCCAATCGAGGATCACCTCGCGGGATAGAGATGCCCGGCAGGCGTCACGATGCTCCGGCGTAGGGTCTCGCCAGTAAGCCCGCCAGGGCGCCCAAGCAGCGCTGATCGCTTCAAGATAGGCGCGGCGGTGACTCGGTGTTTCCGAAACCGGGAAGGTCCGGGGCAATGACACGATATGATTCGGAGAGATAGGGTATCAGATCACGAAACATGTGGCTCGCGGTCGGGAATCCGTGTAGCAGCAGAATGACTGGCTTCTCGGCAGGCCCGGCCTCGCGATAGAAGATGTCGACCTCGCCGACCTTCTTTGATCGATAAGTAGGATGCATCGCGACCCCTTCCGTATCGGACCTTGATCGAGTTCAAGCCTCCTGAATCGGGGGTGGAAGAGGAATAGTCGTTGCCTGAAAGTGATAGTTCCGAGAGCCGCAATAATGGATCGCGTGGGCATCCCCGCCGCCAATGGCTTTACGGATTTTGTGGGCCAGGGCGAACGTCTTCGTCTGCGGCCACTCCAGAATGCACGAGAACAAAAAGGCGCTGTGGCCCGTGCCTTCGTCGAAGGTCCAAGTGGACGTGCTATGGGATCTGACGAGACGGAGGGGCCACGCCAAAATCGACGACTGAGATGCGCTTTAAGCCGAGGTCATGGACAGTTGGGTGTATCTGGCACGCAAGAGTGGGAGAGCGAAATCCACAAAGGCGCGGACTTTCGGAATTGAGAGCCGGCCCTGGGGCGTGACGAGGGTGACCGGCCAAGGCTCCGTCTCCTCGGATGGCAATACAATCTGTAGCCTACCTTCTGCGACGTGGTCCGCAAGCTGATAGGATAGTAGGCGCGTTACCCCGTTGCCCTCGATCGTCGCGGCGACCGCCGCGCGCACGCTGTTCACGGTGAAGATTGGTGTAAACTGGACCGTTCTAGGGATTGTGGACCCGTCCAACGGCGGGAAGGTCCAAGAGTCGAGCCCAAATTGGGGGTGTCCGATGATCTGATGGTGCGAAAGATCGCTCAGGTCTTCTATGGCCCCGTGCTTGTTCAAATAAGACGGCGCCGCCGCGATCACCCGCCTGACCTCGCCGACGCGGATACCGACCATCGATGAGTCGCGCAGATGCCCGATACGAACGGCGACATCGATACCCTCATCCATCATGTTCACAAACCTATCGAGGAGATGGAGCCTCGCCGCGACGTTCGGATGCCTCTCTAGGAATTGGCTCAGGATCGGGCGGAGTATTTCCTCGCCGGAGAAGACGGGTGCTGTAATGCTGAGAGTGCCCCGCGGACTCGACTGTTCACCCGCTGCTTGAAGTTCAGCCTCCTTGAGTTCCGTGAGTACCTGTCGGCACACCGTAGCATAGTGCTCGCCGGCTTCACTGAGCTTGATCGACCGTGTCGTTCGGTGAAGAATTTGCGTGCCGAGCCGGTCTTCCAGAAAGGCGACTGCGCGACTCACGGCTGCCGGGGAGCGTCCCAGCTTGCGACCTGCGCGAGCGAGGCTACCTTCGTCGACAGCGGTGACGAGGACGGTCATGGCATCAAAGCGATCCATCGATTATTCCATAAATCGAAATGCTGAATTCCAACACGAGCGAGAGCCGCTTTGTCGGTCTCGCGAACGAAGGCGATCATGGCATCAAAGTGATTCATCGATTATTCCGGAAATTGAAATTCCGAATTTCGACGAACGCATTTTAATTCGGATGGTCCTTGTAACTTGTCATAAAAGCACTTAGGGCGCGGTGAATTATCGAGACGGAAGTGCTTGGATTATTTGGGTCTGATCCTCCGAAATCCTGACAATTTGATCCGGGCTCTCATCACTCAAGACAGCATTCCGCGATTAGGCGAACCTAGGCCCGGACCCGCCACTCGGATGATGACTGCGCGCGAATAACATTGTTAAGAGTATATGGGGCATTGACGGGGGGGGCGCGACCACGCTCCTTCTTGCTTCCATCTTGAGATCAATCACCTCGAAGCGTTTGGTACGAACTCGTGCTCCCATATTCCCACCGGGGACACGACGATGAGCCCCCAGTCGCATCCCCCTACGCCTTAAGATGTTCGGCGCCTAAGACCGGGGTCGCTTCCGCCATCGTGGCGCACAGGCTCAAGGTTGCCTGAGATCACGCCGTTTGCAGCACCACGAGGTCGCGTCTCGCTCTCGCAACAAATCAAGACAGTTGCGTGTCCTGGACGCCACTTTACGCGAACTCAAATACGCACCTCCGAGTAATGGCATCGTCGCGTGCGTGTTTATGAAACAGCGATCACCCGACAACCTGCTCAAACAGGCGCGAGTATCGATGGTTGCAAGTCCCCGCAACCGTTGGCCGCAGCAAATTAATTACCTCAGGGCAAACCGAGTTCGGTAAAGGTCGCATCCTATCCCC
>CAIUCF010000046.1 GCA_903897565.1 uncultured Rhodospirillales bacterium
CAACGATGAGTGACAGCCCGAAGACCCCACCGAAACCGCAGCGCAACGCGACCGCCCGCAGCACCGCGCGGCTCGCGGCGGTGCAGGCCGTTTATCAGATCGAGATGACGAGTGTGTCGCCGGCATTCGTCGTGAAGGAGTTCAACCGCTTCCCCCTGGGCGATGAGGCCACCGGCGACGACGCCCTGGTCGATGCCGACGAGGCCATGTTCGGCGAGCTCGTCACCGGAACCCAGAGCCACCTCGTCGAGCTCGACGCGGAGATTTCGAAGGTGCTGTCCGCGGAGTGGCCGCTGGAGCGGCTGGAAATGGTGTTGCGGGCGATCCTGCGCGTCGGCGCCTACGAACTTGCCTTCAGGATCGATGTGCCGGCGCGCGTCGTCATCAACGAGTACGTCGATATTGCCCATGCCTTCTTCGCCGGCAAAGAGCCCGGGATGGTGAACGGCGTGCTCGACAAGCTGGCCCATGGTATTCGGGTCGCCGAAATGGGCCGTGACAAATTGCACTGACGGTAGCCCGCTCGGCTTGCAGCCATTGGGAGAGTTCGGCCGCATCCGCCGATTCTTCGCGCCCCTCGCCACGACGCCGGGGGCTTTGGGGCTCGCGGACGACGCGGCGCTCCTCGATCTAGCCCCCGACCAGCAATTCGTCGTCACGACCGACGCCCTAGTCGAGGGTATCCATTTTCTCAGCACCGATCCGCCGGGTTTGATCGCCCGGAAAGCCCTGCGCACCAATCTCTCCGATCTGGCGGCGAAGTCGGCCCGCCCGGTCGGTTATCTGCTTACCCTGTCGCTGCCGCGGACGCGCGACGATGCCTGGGTCGAGGCCTTCGCCGCCGGGCTTGCCCGCGATCAGGCCGAGTTTTCGATCTCGCTGCTCGGCGGCGACTCGGTGTCGACCGAGGGGCCGGTGACCATATCCATCACTGCGTGGGGTGTTGTCGAGCGCGGCAAGGCGGTGCTGCGAAGCGGTGCCAGGCCGGGCGATCTGGTGCTCGTCAGCGGCACGATCGGCGACGGCGCGCTCGGCCTGCTTGCGGCGACCTGGCGACTCGAGGATCTGCCCCCGCACGAGATCGCCTGGCTCGCCGATCGCTACCGTTTGCCGCAGCCGCGAGTCGGTCTCGGCGTTGCCCTGGGCCCCTTCGTCCATGCGATGATGGATATCTCGGATGGGCTGGTTGCCGATCTCGGGCACCTCGCCCTCGCGTCAGGCGTCGATGCGGTGATCGAAGCTGCGCGTCTCCCGCTTTCTGTGGCGGCGGCGGCGGCGGTTGCGGATCATCCGGCATTGTTTATGTCGTGCCTGGCGGGGGGCGATGACTACGAGTTGCTGTTTACCGCGGATCCCGCCAATCTTGGCGTGATCGAGACGCTGGCCGGGGGGCTCGGGGTCGCGGTAACGGTTGTCGGGCGTGTGGTCGCGCCGCGGACGGGACAATCCTGCGTGCGCGTGGTCGACGCCGACGGCGAAGCCGTTGACGTCCCGGAACCCGGGTGGCGGCATTTTTAGGGGGCACGAGATGGGATTCGGCCGACAGGCAGGGATGAACGGCGCCGGTAACCGAAAATGGTTCGGCGCCATGACCTCGCGTCTCGGCGCCCTGCTCTTGCTGCTCGCCTTCGTCGCGATCTGCCTGCCGGTATCAGGGTCTCGTGCCGAGGAGGGCGGAGACAAGAAGCCCGTCGTGGCGGGGCCGACCTATATCCATTTCACGCCGCTGTCGTTTTCCGTGATCGGGACCGACAACCGGATTTACGAGCAGGTCAGTATCAGCCTCGTGCTCGAACTGGCGAAGGGCAAGTCCGAAACCGTACTCGACCCCTTTACGCCCCGGCTGCAGGACGCCTACCTGACAGCCCTTAATCAGCTCTGGGACGAACACCCCGTGGGTACCCCGCCAGTGACGGCCAAGGAGCTCAAGGAAAAGCTGCTGGCGATCACCAACGGCATCACCGGCCCCGGCGTCGTCGCGGCAATCCTTCTCAGTGGTATCGACGAGCGCATGCGCTGATGATCGGCTCCTGGCAGGATAATTTCAGGACCCGGATCCCCTCGCTCGCAAGCTTCTTCCGCCGCGTTTCGGGCGATCGACGCAACTTCGCCTATGATCTGCTGCCGCTGTTCGCATCGCCTGGGCGGCGCTCTTTCGTCGCCAGGCGGCTGGCGGCTCTGAGACCGAAGACACCGGGTTTGACCCCCTCGGCGACGGCACGCGCCTGGCACGCGCAGCTCGAGCGCGACGGGATCGTTCCCGCCATTCCGGCGATCGACGGTGCGCACGTGGCCGCGTTGCGCCGCTATTTCGAGGGCATCCCCTGCCTCGATCCCTATCGTGCCCATCTCGGCAGTTTCGCTTTCGACGCTCCGGCGAGTCCCGAAACCAATATGGGCTACTACAACGCCCGGCAAATCCTCGCGGCGCCGGGGTTTCTCGATCTCTTCAACGACCCCGTGATCCTGGAGACGGCCGAGCTCTATCTCGGCTGCAAGCCGCTGCTCGACAATATCGGTGCTTGGTGGTCGTATCCGGGGCGTCCGGCGGCCAAGGGCACGCAGCGCTATCACCGCGATCTCGACTCCTTCGGCGGCTTCAAGATGTTCATCTACCTGACCGACGTCGACGCAGCAGCAGGCCCGCACGTCTTCATGAAGGGATCGCATCGCAGCCCATTGCTGCCCACCGGCAGGGCCTGCAGCGACGAGGCGGTTCGGGCGAGCTTCGGTGTCGAGAACGAGATTGCCGTCACCGGCAGCGCCGGCGCGCGCTTCATCGCCGACACCTTCGCGTTTCACAAGGGCTTGCTGCCCGGGCAGGGGCGAAGGCTGCTGTTGACGGCGCAGTACAACGTCAATGCGTCGCCGCATCTTCCCGCTCCGCCGCCGGTACCGAGCCGCGGCGGCTACGACGCCGACGTCAATCAGTTGATCATGCGGCGCTGAATCTCGGCGTCGTCAGCTCTTGGGCTTGCCGCCCGCGCCGCCCCCGAGGTCGCCGCCGCCGCTCTCGTTGAAACGGCCGAAGTTGCCGAGCAACTGCTGCATCAACGTCAACTCGCGGCCCGGCGCCGGCGTCGTCCGGGTGATCATGTCGATCTCGGGCGCATTGTTCAGACGGGTCTGAAAATCCTTCACCACACCCTGGTTATCGAATTCGACGACATATACTTTCTGGGATACCAAGGTCGGATTCGAGAACGACGAGCCGACCATGCGACGGCTGACGTAATACCAGGTATTGGCGTCGAAGGTCGCGATCGAGGTCGGCGAGCCGAGCAGGCCCGTGACGTCGGCCTTGGTCGAGTGGCCGGGCGTGATCTGAGTCACGGCTTGCGGATCAGGCTCGTTTCCGTGCACTTGTATCGGCCCATGGCAGGCCATGAGCGGCACTGCGAGCGATGCTGCGACGGGGAGCCGGACGAGGCGACGGAGACGAGATAGGATGCGAATGATCATTGCGGGCCATACGTGCCCGGTCCGATGCCCCGATGTCAATTGCTCGATACTGTTTCAAGACCGGGATTCCGCCCGGAGTTAGGAATAATGATGTCTATCACCGGCCTGTTCGGCCAGAAGGCCGAAAAACGCGCGGCGCACGAGGTCTATAACCTGGCCGTCGCCCAGGGTCGCCTGCCCCTGTTCTATGCGGAACACCGGGTGCCGGATACTCTCGATGGCCGATTCGAGATGGTCGCCTTGCACGTGTTTCTGATTCTCCGCAGGGTTAAGAACGATCGGCAGTCCGGGGCCTTCGCCCAGGCGCTGTTCGACGTCTTCTTCGCCGATATGGATCGTGGTCTGCGCGAGCTCGGCACCGGCGATCTCTCGGTCGGCAAGCAGATCAAGCTGATGGCCACCGGGTTCTACGGGCGAATCGCCGCTTATGACGGCGGCCTCGACGGGACAGAGAATCTCGAAGCGGCGTTGCGGCGGAATCTCTTCGGCACGGTCGCCGATATCGGAGAGGAGGATCTCGCCGCCGCTGCTGCCTATCTACGCCGACAGGCTGCATTTCTCGAAACGCAGTCGAGTGAGGATATTCGCCAAGGCCGGGTTCGCTTCGCGCCGGTGACAGCAGAGGAGGCCACGCCATGAGTGCGCCGTTGACGCCCGAATTCTCGCGCCCGATCTCGGTGTCGCGCCTGGGCAGCGACCCCGTGTACCACCGGATCGAGGCGAAGCCGGCCGAGGCCGCGGCACTGGCGATCCGCTTCGGCATCCCGGCCGTCCATCGCCTGGAAGCGGCGGTGAGCCTGCAGCGTCGACCCGGCGGCGACATCGTCTTCATCGCCGAGCTGCGGGCAGCGGTAACGCAGAGCTGCGTTGTGACCTTGGCCCCGCTCGAGGTCACCATTGACGAGCCGTTTACGCTGGTCTTTCGCGCCGGTATCGACGAGGATGAGGCCGA
>CAIUCF010000047.1 GCA_903897565.1 uncultured Rhodospirillales bacterium
AGGCACATGCTGCCATAGCCGGCGGCGAGGATGTCGCGCGCGGCGTGGATCAGCCCCATGCCGAACCCGGCCTCGCGCGGTGGCACCAGTCTGAAATCGGCGGGCAGCACCTCGTCGAAGAAGCTTTCCTCGCCGATCGGGTGATAGGCGGCCATGCCCTGGATCGGCGATTGCCGGGCGGCGGCGGCGATATTGGCACCGATATCGCGCAGGAAAGCGGTGTTGAGCGCTGCGGCCGCGTCGAAGGTCAAGGGCGGCACCAATCGGGTCTTGCACCGTCCAGGATGCGAGGCCTTGGCCATGATGGCGATGCCGCACAGGGTTTCGCGGGCTTCCGGTCCCGGATCGGCGACGCTGCGCATCGTCAGATCCCACTGAACCAGTTGTAGCCGCGATCTTCCCAATAGCCGCCGGGATTGTCGTCCCGGACCGAGATCGCGGTGATGAATTTCGGGTTCTTGAAGCCGAGCTTGGTCGGCACCCGGATCTTCATCGGGTAGCCGAATTTACGCGGCAGGGTCTGGTCGGCGAAGGTCAGGGCCATGATGGTCAGAGGATGCAGGGCGGTCGCCATGTCCATCGAGCTCGAATAGCCGTCGGCGCAGGTGAAGCCGACATACTTCGCGGTCGTGTCGGCGCCGACCTGGCGCAGGAACCGGCCCAAGGGCACGCCGCCCCATTTGCCGATCTTGCTCCAGCCCTCGACGCAGACATGGCGCGTGATCTGGCTCTCCTGCGGCAGAGCGGTAAGCTGCGCCAGGGTCCAGGGCCGCTTGTCGGCAATCCTGCCGTCGAGCTGGAGCCGCCAGGTCGCGCCGTCGATCACCGGTGCCTTGCTTTCGGGATAAAAGGCGTTGAAGCGGAAATTGTGATCGATCTGGCTCTCGGCGAAAGTCGGCGCCAGCTTGTTCGGGTTGAACAGCCAGGCCTGAACGCGGTCGTTCCAGCGTGAAATGCTTCGCAACACGCCGTCCACCGCGTCGGTGTCGGTGACGTCACAGCCGGTCAGCAAGGTCAGCGCGCCGATGCTGAGCCCCTGGCGCAGGAACAGCCGGCGCTCGAGGTCGCGGATCGCGGGACGTTCGGCCAAGGTGATCCGGCCATGCTCCTTGATGAGGCTCATCGCCGGGACTCCGCTTCCAATACATCGAGGGGAACATAGCCGCGCCCGGTGATCATCGGCGGCAGCACTTTCGGCACCAGCGCGGTCAGACCGAGATGGACGGCGAGGAACAATACCAGGCCGCACATCCCGAAGAAGTGGATCTCGCGGGCGGTGTCGTAGCCACCGAACAGCGCGGTCAGCTCCTGAAGCTGGACCGGCTTCCAGATCGCGAGCCCCGAAAGCAGCATCAAGATGATGCCGGCGATCGCGGCGATGTAGAGCAGCCGCTGGACCTGATTGCGGACACCGAGGCGGTGATCGAGCCGGCCGGTGAGCGCATCGGCGACGTCGTGGGCGACGCCGGCGGGTGTCACGGGGAGCAAGGTCTTGCGGAAATGCCCGGAGAGCAGGCCGTAACTGAGATAGGCCGCACTCGCTGCGAACATCAGCCACATCGCCGCGAAATGCCAGAGCAGCGCGCCGGCATAGCCGATATCGCCGTGGCGGTGCCAGGCCGGCGACGGGCTGCCGCCGAGCGTCGCCCAGGCCGGGAAGGTGAAGGCGAACAGCGGGGCATTGTTGTAGATTTTCCAGCCGCTGCCGATCATCAGCAGGATCGCCAGCGCATTGCCCCAGTGGCAGAGCCGGACGATCAGTGGATGGATCGTGACGAGCCGGGTCGGGCCGTCGGGGTGGTCATGTCTCATGGCTGGACGCCTTCTTGGCGGGCGTGTGGGATGGGATCGGAGGCTGTCTGCCTGGTCTCGCGGGCGACGCGTATCAGGGTGGCGATGATCCGGGTCGCCGCCTTGACGCTGCCGCGCAATGTGCCGGCAACCTTCGAATTCCCCGCGATCCGGCAGCGGTAGTCGACCGGGACCTCCAGGACGCGGAGACCGGCATGGGCCGCCCGCATCTGCATTTCCAGGTTCCAGCCATAGGTCATCTCGCGCATGCCGAGGCGGTCGAGATCACCGGCGCGGATGGCGCGGAACGCGCACATATCGCTATAGCGCACGCCGGAGAGCCAGCCGACGGCGCGGCCAATCAGCAACCCGGCCAGGACCTGATGAAACCCCATGCTGCCCTTCTCGCGCTTGCCGCGGACGCGCGACGCGATGACGAAATCATGGCTGCCGGCGAGCAGCGGCCGTACGAGGTCGGGGAGGAACTCTGGCCGGTCGCTGCCGTCGCCATCGAGGAAGACCAGGATATCGGCCTGTGCCGCCGCGGCGCCGCTGGCGCAGGCACGGCCGTAGCCTCGCCGGGTCTCGACCAGCACTCTGGCGCCGGCTGTTGTCGCCTCGGCGACCGTGCCATCCTTGCTGCCGCCATCGACGACGATCACCGTGTCGACCCAGTCGCGCGGTAGTTCACGGACGACGGTGCCGATCGCGCCGGCCTCGTCGAGCACGGGGATGATTGCGGCGATCCGCGGCCGCCCAGCGGTCATCGTCACAGGCTCCAACGCAGGCCGCAGCTGGCACACGCGCTGGGCGGCGTGTCCGACAGCAAGGCGCGGCGGAAATCCTGATAGCCCGGACCGTTCCAGATTTCGCGCAGGGATTGGCTCGTGGCGTTGCCCAGGGTGAAGCTGTCATAGCCGCGCATCGAGAACGGCGCGATGCAGCAGGGAATGGCACGGCCATGGGCGGTGAAATACATCAGGCTCCACGGTCGCCGGCACAGCGACCAGGGCTTGTCGTCGCCGCTGCGCTGCAGGCTGGTCCCAGGCTCGGTGGCGCCCGAGGCATCAAAATTGAGACCGAGTTCGGCGGCGATCGCCGAAGCCTCAGCGACCTTGCGGCTTTCCTCGCTGTCGAGACTCTCGAACAGCGCCGATTGCGACCGCGCGAGGCCCTGGCCGTCGGCGAAATAGACCAGGCGTTGCAGATGGACGTCCTGGATGCCGATCTGATGGGCGAGGCGGACGAAATCCGGCAGTTCGTCGATGGTCTCCTTGAGGCCGGTGAGCCACAGCGATACCCGCGGGCCGCCGAGCTCTTCATCCTGCTGAATCTTGATGAAGCGCTTCAGATTGCGGACGATGCGATCGAACATGTCCTTGCCGCGGACCAAGGCGAATGCCTTGGGCTCGGCGGCATCGAGCGAGACGCGGATCTCGTCGAGCCCGGACGCGATCAACTAGCGACCCTTGGCCTCGGTCAGCAGGGTGCCGTTGGTGTTGAAGAGGACATAGACGCC
>CAIUCF010000048.1 GCA_903897565.1 uncultured Rhodospirillales bacterium
CGCCGACCCTGAACGGCGGCGACGCGACGGTCGGCGGCAACACCTATAATGGTCAGCCCGTGACCGCTGCCGTGACGCAACTCGCAACCCTGACCGTGCCGACCAACGCGACCAACCCGAAGGTCAGCAAGGGCTCTGGACAGGGGGTGTCATCCGACGACGAGGAGGATGATTCCTCGGGCGATTCCGGCGACAAGAAGAAAAAGGGCGAGAAGGCCGCCAAGGCTGCCGCCGAAAAGGCCTCCGCGGCGCGAAAGAACCAGGGCGCGAAGACCTATGACGCCGCCAATCAGTTCCTCAACAAGCTGTTGAGCGCAAAGAAGCCGGCGACGCCGCCGATCTGAGGGCTGCGCATTATTTCGAGGCCGTAGGGTAGCGAAGCGCCACCGTATTCCACATTCCAGCCGAGGCTGGGTGGCGGAATACGGTGGCGCTTTTGCGTCCTACAGCGTCTCCGAATCTCCTATTTCATCTTGAAGCCGAATTTCCGGAACGATGCCTTCAGGCCCTCGCGACCGGTGAGCTGCTCGATGCCACGGAGCCGGCTCATCACGCTCTTGGTCCAGCCTCCGGTCTGCATGCCCTGGCCGTCGAAATAGGCCTTGAGGGTCTGGTCATAGGTAGCGATCGCCGGCTGCTGCTGCGGCCAGGAATAGCTGTCGCGGTGCAGCACTGCCGCCTGCGGCAGGCGCGGCTTGACCGAGGCGGTCTCGGTCGGGTCGGGGTAGCCGACGCATAGTCCGAACACCGGCGTCACCATCGGCGGCAGCTTCAACTCGGCGGCGACCCGCTCGATATGGTTGCGGATGCCGCCGATATAGACGGTGCCGAGGCCCAGCGATTCCGCCGTCGCGACCGCGTTCTGCGCGGCGAGTGCGGCGTCGACGATGCTGGCGAGGAAGATGTCGCAGTAATCATTGGCTTCGATCACGGCCTCGCGCTCCTGGCCGAGCGTGGCATTGCGGCCGAGATCGGCGAGCCAGATCAGAAACAGCGGGCATTGCGCGACATGCTTCTGGTTGTTGCACAGCTCGGCGAACATCGCCTTGCGCGCCGGATCCTCGATCGCGACCACGCTCCAGGTTTGCAGGTTGGACGAGGTCGAGGCCGATTGCGCCGCGGCGACAAGCAGTTCGAGCGTGCCTTCGGGCAACGCCTTGGGGAGATACTTGCGCACCGAATGATGGGCGAGCAGGGTTTCGAGCACCGGGCTCCACTGGCTCGGATGCGGCGCGGAGCCGTCCTGATAGCGGGCGTCGAGCAGGGCTTGCGGCGGTACGGTCGGGGTGGTCAAGGGGAAGCCTCCGGGAAATGATCGGTCGCGACACTAGAGCAAACTGCGATCGTCTGATCGCAGAAATTTGCTCTAGAATCATTTGGCTGTAGAGCGGATTCACGCGCCCGACCTTTCGGTCGGCTCGCGATCCGCTCTATAGTATCGGGCGGGAGGCTGGAAGTGGGGGGCTTCTGTTGCCCGGTGCCCCCCGAACCGCGCTTACCTAATGATTAGGCAGCGAGTGCTACAGAGTTATCGTTCGCACTTAGGATTTGACCCGATAACGGCGGTATCATGCCGGGCAAAAGGTGGATCTTTACCACGCACGTCGAAGCTGGATCGCCCCCTGAAAGACCGTGGACCCTCATCTGTTCCACGATCCTGATTTGGTGGAGGCGCCGGGTACTGCCCCCGGGTCCGTAACGATTATTCCATACACCGTTTATCGCCATAGTCGGTTTCCCGACACACCGAATATAGGGAGCCATACG
The DNA here is from genome assembly GCA_903897565.1 of uncultured Rhodospirillales bacterium. Lineage (GTDB taxonomy): Bacteria > Pseudomonadota > Alphaproteobacteria > ATCC43930 > CGMCC-115725 > CAIXXC01. Next base: position 1,768 of record CAIUCF010000048.1, read on the forward strand.
CCGCTCC
>CAIUCF010000049.1 GCA_903897565.1 uncultured Rhodospirillales bacterium
CCGCTGCCGCCGAGCCGCGGCAGCATGAACACCGCCACCAGCAGCGAGCCGAGCATGCCGCCGACGCCATGGACGGCGAAGACGTCGAGCGAATCATCGATGCGGAAGCGCCGCTTGACGGCATCGGTGACGAAGAAGCACACCGCGCCGGAGACGATGCCGATCACCATGGCGCCGGCCGGGCCGATATAGCCGGCCGCGGGTGTCACCGCGGCGAGGCCGGCGACGCAGCCGGTGACGAAGCCGACCGAGGTCGGACGGTGGTAATGCCGCCACTCGACCGCCATCCAGGTCAGCGCCGCCGTCGCGGCGGCGAAATGGGTGGCGAGGATCGCCATGCCGGCCGAGCCGTTGGCGGCGAGCGCGCTGCCGCCGTTGAAGCCGAACCAGCCGACCCAGAGCATGCCGGCGCCGGTCATGGTCATGCCGGAATTATGCGGCGGCCGCATGCTCTCCGGGAATCCGCGCCGCGGCCCGATCATGATCGCCAGCATCAGCGCCGCGCCGCCCGCCGTGGTGTGGACGACGATGCCGCCGGCGAAATCGACAACGCCCCGGGCCGCCAGCCAGCCGCCGCCCCAGACCCAATGGGCGACGGGGAGATAGACCAGAAGCATCCAGGCGGCCGTGAACGCCATCACGAAGGGAAAGCGCACGCGTTCCGGGAAGGCGCCGATGATCAGCGCCGGGGTGATGATCGCGAAGGTCATCTGGAACAGCACGTAGACGCTTTCCGGCAGGCCATTGGCGAGAATGGTCTCGAGATGCGGCAGGAAGACCTTGGAGAACCCGCCGATCCACGGCCCGTCGCCGGTGAAGGCCAGGCTGTAGCCGCATACGCCCCAGATCACCGAGGTGATGCAGCACACCACGAAGCAATGCATCAGCACCGAGAGCAGGTTGCGCGACTGCACGAGCCCGCCATAGAACAGCGCCAGCCCCGGCAGGGTCATGAACAGCACCAGCGCCGAGGCCGCCAGCACCCAGGCGGTATTGCCCGAATTTTCGGGCAGGCTCGTCGCCGCCTCGGCGACCGCGGGGAGGCACAGCAGGATGGCGAGGGCGGTCGGCACAAGTTTCAGGCAGAGCCGCGCAATACTGTCAATATTGTTCATTTTTAGTGCAAATACCCAAGATCAAAGCAGTATTCTGCAAGTGGTCGGATTGATCCTCGCTTGTAGCCACCCCGGCCCGCCCCCGTCCATGAAAACCACGGGGCCTGAGGTTTTTTGTTGCGGCGCAGGAGGGCTTGGGCGCAGTTTTCGCGGGACCTGACGACTATCGCCCCCGGATCGGAGACCGCGCCCATGAGCCCCCTCATCATTCCCTATGGCGGGCACACGCCGCGGATCAGCCCGACCGCCTTCATCGCGCCCAATGCGGTGATCATCGGCAATGTCGAGATCGGCGACGACAGCTCGATCTGGTTCAACGTCGTCATCCGCGGCGACGAGGATCTGATCAGCATCGGCAAGCGCACCAATATCCAGGACGGCACCGTGATCCACGTGTCGAGTGCCGAGGGCGGTCAGACCATCATCGGCGACGACATCACCATCGGCCACATGGCGCTGATCCACGCCTGCCGGCTCGAGAGCGGCAGCTTCGTCGGCATGTCGTCGACCGTCATGGATTTCGCGGTCATCGAATCCGGCGCCATGCTCGCCGCCGGCGCCCTGCTGCCCCCCGGCAAGCGCATCCCCACCGGCGAACTCTGGGCCGGCCGCCCCGCCAAACTCCTCCGCAAACTCGGCGAGGCCGACCAGGAGAACTTCAAGCACTCCTTCGAGGGCTATGTCGAGAACGGCCGCACGTATCGGGAGTTGCTGGGGCGGTAGGACACCACGACCTGCACGTCCGATCCAAGTCATATTCAATCGTCATCCCCGCGCAGGCGGGGATCCATTCCTGCGCGTAGTCCGGTCTGGCCGCGACATGGATCCCCGCCTGCGCGGGGATGACGGCGCGTAAGAGCTTCGAACATCTAAAATCTGGTATAAGCCGTTGGCACCATTCCCTCTCCGCCTATTGGGGGGAGAGGGTGGGGCCCGGCCCGTAGGGCTGGGAGGGTGAGGTGGGCTCGCGTCGGCAAGCGCACCAATATCCAGGACGGCACCGTGATCCACGTGTCGAGTGCCGAGGGCGGTCAGACCATCATCGGCGACGACATCACCATCGGCCACATGGCGCTGATCCACGCCTGCCGGC
>CAIUCF010000050.1 GCA_903897565.1 uncultured Rhodospirillales bacterium
CCAATGTCGATTTCTTCTTCGGCATGGCGCGGCGCAGCACCGCCGGCGCCGAGAGCTACGCCCGCCAGATCGTGCGGCTGCTCGATGGCGAACGCTCCGTGCTCGAAGATCTCATGAGCTCACTGTTCGAGATCGCCCGCGCCGATGGCCGCTTCGATCCCGAGGAAGACGCCTATCTGCGCCGGATCGCGACGATCTTCGGCTTCTCCGATGGCGAATACGCCTGCCTGCGCGCCGATCATCTCGGCTGCCCCGTCAACGGGGTCCGCAAGGTCGGCGAGGACGATCCGCACGAGATCCTGGGTCTGCCAATCGGCAGCGAGGCCGAGACGATTCGCGAGCGCTGGCGCGCCCTCGTCAAGGAGCATCACCCCGACCGCGCCATGGCGCTCGGGTTGCCGCCCGAATTCATCAAGATTTCCAACGACCGGCTGGCCCGGATCAACGACGCATATCGGCGGCTGATGCCGACCGCGGAGACCGGACCCGCATAATGGCCCTGCCTCCCTTGACGGCATTGCGCGACGCCGCGATCACTTTCGGCGGTCGTCCCACTTTCATTGATGCCTCGGTTGCGGTTGCCCGCGGTGAGCGCATCTGCCTGGTCGGCCGCAACGGCAGCGGCAAGTCGACCCTGCTCAATGCGCTCGCCGGCCTGATCGAACTCGACTCCGGCACCCGCTTCGTCCAGCCCGGCACGCGGCTCGCCTATATGCCGCAGGAACCGGTGTTCGATCCCGAGGAGACCGCCGCCGAGGAGGTCGCCCGCGGCCTCCCCGACGGCGAGACCCTGGCCACCTCGCGCCACAAGGTCGAGGCGATCCTCGAGGAGGTCGGCTTCGACCCCGACCGCAAGCTCTCCGGCCTGTCCGGCGGCGAAGGCCGCCGGCTGTCGCTCGCCCGGCTGCTGGTCGGCGATCCCGACGTCGTCCTGCTCGACGAGCCGACCAACCATCTCGACGTGCCGGCCATCGAATGGCTGGAGGAGCGCCTGTCGAAATATCGCGGCGCCATCCTGATGATCAGCCATGACCGCGCCTTCCTGACCCGGCTGTCGCGCCGGGTGCTGTGGCTCGACCGCGGCCGCCTGCGCTCGATGGAGCGCGGCTTTGCCGATTTCGAGGAATGGTCGGAAGCCGTGCTCTCCGCCGAAGAGGCCGAAGAGGCCCGGCTCGACAAGAAGCTTCTGGTCGAAACCGCCTGGATGCGCCAGGGCGTCAAGGCGCGGCGCACCCGCAATATGGGCCGCGTCCGCGCGCTGCAGGCCCTGCGCCGCGAGCGCGCCCAGCGCGTCACCCTACGCGACATCAAGCTCGGCGAGGCGGTGGCGACCGAGAATGTCGGCCAGCTGGTCATCGAGCTGAAGAAGATCTCGAAGAGCTTCACCGCGGTCGAGCCCGACGGCACCACCCGGGTCAAGCCGATCCTGGTCGATTTCTCGACCAAGGTGCTGCGCGGTGATCGCGTCGGCATCGTCGGCCCCAACGGCGCCGGCAAGTCGACCCTGCTCAAGATCCTGACCGGTGAGATCGAACCGGACTCGGGCAGCATCCGCCGCGGCAGCAACCTGATCCCCGCCTATTTCGACCAGCACCGGCTCGGCCTCGATCCCGAGAAATCGGCGCGCGAGAACCTCGCCGAGAACGGCGACACCATCTTCGTGCGCGGCCAGCCCCGACATATCGTCTCTTACTTACGCGATTTCCTGTTCGACGACCGCCAGATGATCACGCCGATCAAGGGCTTGTCGGGCGGCGAGCGCAACCGGCTGCTGCTCGCCAAGGTCCTGGCGCAGCCCTCGAACCTGCTGGTGCTCGACGAGCCGACCAACGACCTCGACATGGAAACCCTCGATCTGCTCGAAGAGGTGCTCGCCGATTACGAGGGCACCTTGCTGCTGGTGAGCCATGACCGCGACTTCCTCGATCGGCTGGCGACCAGCATTATCGCCGTCGAGGGCGACGGCGTGACCGCGGAATATGTCGGCGGCTGGACCGATTACCTGCGCCAGCGCCCGCCCCGCGTCGAGGCCCTGCCTGAGAAACGGACCTCCAAGGCACAGCCCGACACGAAAGCCGCGCCGAAACCGGCCAAGCGCCTCGGCTTCCGCGACCAGCACGACCTCGACCGCCTGCCCGGCATCATCGAGGCGCTGACCGCCGAGAAGACGAAACTCGAAGCGATCGTCGCCGATAGTGGCCTCTACACGAGAGACCGCGCAAAATTCGACGCCGCGATGAGCCGGCTCGAGACCTTGGGCAACGAGCTGCTCGCCGCCGAGGATCGCTGGCTCGACCTCGAGCTCAAACGGGCCGAGCTTGAGTAGCGCCGCCTATCGCTCCCGCCCCTCGCCCAATTTCGGCCCGCGCCCCGAAGGCGTGCCGATCGACATCCTGCTGCTGCACTACACTGGCATGGCGAGCGCGCAAGCCGCGCTCGACCGGCTCTGCGACCCGGAAGCCGGGGTGAGCTGCCACTGGCTGATCGAGGAAGACGGCACGGTCTGGCAACTGGTCGACGAGCAGCACCGCGCCTGGCACGCCGGGGTCGCCTACTGGGCCGGCGAGACCGACATCAACAGCCGCTCGATCGGCATCGAACTCGTCAATCCCGGCCATGAATTCGGCTACCGCCCCTTCCCCAAGGCCCAGATGCAGGCGATCGCGACCCTCGCCCGCGAAATCCTGTCCCGCCACAAGA
>CAIUCF010000051.1 GCA_903897565.1 uncultured Rhodospirillales bacterium
GCACCAGCCGCTCGCGCACGAAGCGCCTCACGGCATCAAGCAAAAGGTCGAAGGTTTCGGTGTCGATGGCCATAATCTTTGCCCCTCGGATCGCGTTGTTTCGGCAGGATTGAACAACTCCCGCGCCGTCTCGTGAAATCCTCTCAGTCGCCGATCTAGATCGTGCCGTCGCGCAGCATGTCCCGCAGTCGGAATTTCTGGATCTTCCCTGACGGCGTCGCCGGCAGGGCATCGCGTACAATCAGGCGCTCGGGAATGTATTGGAGAGCAAGCTTCCGCGCCTTGAGGAACTCGACCATACCGGCGAAATCGATAGAGGCTCCGGACTTCGGCACGATGATGGCACAGGCGCGCTCGCCGAGGCGTTCGTCCGGATAGGCCACGATCGCAATTTGCGCCACCGCCGGGTGCCGGTACAGCAGCGCCTCGACCTCGATCACCGGAATGTTCTCGCCTCCGCGGATGATCACGTCCTTGCTGCGCCCGGTAATGCGCACATATCCATTCGCGTCAACGCTGGCGAGGTCACCGGTTTCGAACCATCCTTCGGCATCTGTCGCATACAATTGCGGCCGTTTCAGGTAGCCGACGAAGTTCGAGCTGGCACGCACCAACAATCGCCCAGGTTCGCCCGAGGGCAGCGTCGCCCCCGCGCCGTCAATGACCCTGATCTCGACCCCCGGCAGCGGGCATCCGTCGGTCGTGCATGAGAGGATATCGTCGTCGTCGAGCCGGGTCAGTGTCACGGCGCCGTTCTCGGTCATTCCCCAGGCCGACACGATCTTGGCGCCCAGTACCGTCCGCGCCCGTTCCACGAGTGGGCCCGGTATCGGCGCGCCAGCGCACAGGAATGTCTTCAGCGATGGCACCCCGTCGCCACTCTCGGCCACGACGCGCGCAAGATCGGTGAGGAAGGGCGTCGAGGCCATCGTGAAGGTAACGCCCTCGGCTCGGATAAGCGCTGCCGCGTGCGCCGGATCCCAGATATCCAGCAACACCGCATGCGCATGCAACACGATCGGCATCATCAGCCCGTACATAAAACCGGTCTGATGCGCCATGGGCGAGGCCATCAAGATAACGTCTCTGTCACCGAGCGCGACGCGCTGTGCATACGGCACGACATTCGCCAGCAGTGTGTTCGCCGTGTGCATCGCGCCTTTCGGCTCACCCGTCGTGCCGGAGGTGTAGAGTAACTGCGTTACATCGTCGGCATGCGGCCTGAAGGTGGGCGGCACTGGCCCATCGGTCGTGCCCGACGCCAGCAACACGGCATCAAAATCATCGGGCCCGCCCTCATCAATCACAATCACTCGTCGCAGTGATGGCAGGTCAGGTGCGAGCTGCCGCGCCATGCTCGCGTAGTCGAAGCCTCGGAAACGCTCCTGCACGACGAACACCTTGGCCTCTGCGAGACCGAGCATGAACGACAGCTCGCGTTCCCGGAATATAGGCATCAACGGGTTGTAGACTGCGCCCAACCGTGCGCAGGCTAGGTAGAGAACCGTGAACTGCCAGCCGTTGGGGAGCTGTGCCGCAACAACATCCCCCTGGCCAACACCGAGCCGGAAGAGTCCAGCCGCGGCTCGGCAGACGAGATCGCCAAGCTCGAGGTAGGTGAAGCGTCGCGACGCACCGTCGAGCCGAACTGACGTCAGCGCCAACTTGTCGGGACAGATGTCCAGGCAGGCGTCTAACTCGTCGTTGATCGTGCGGTCGAGCCAGAAGCCTTTGGCGATGCACTCTGCGCGGCGCTGGGTCGGCAGGATCGGAGCGAAATCCATTGGCTTGCCGGGGCGATTCAGGCCGATACCGCGGCTCGGCCGGCGCGCGCCCGAGCGATGATGATCTTCATAATCTGCGCCGTACCGTCGCCGATCTGGAAACCGAGCACGTCGCGCAACCGCTGCTCCATGACGCCGCGATCGTAGCCGCCGTGACCAAAGCACAGCAGACATTGATGGATCGTGTCATAGGCGAGCTTGGGTGCCCACCATTTGCACATAGCCGCTTCGGCGGCGTGGCTGCCGCTCCTGTCCTTGAGCCAAAGCGCCTGGAGGCAAAGCAATCGTGCAGCTTCGACTTGGGTCTCCAGTTCGGCCAGCGGATGCGATACCCCCTGGAAAGCCGAGAGTGGCTTGCCGAACGCATGGCGCTCGGCGACATAGCCCCAAGTCTCCTCAAGTGCCACCCTGGCAACCGCGAGCACCTGGAGACCAATCAGAGCGCGCGAGAAGTCGAAGCCCTGCATCACCTGGATGAAGCCCTGGTTTTCGGCTCCGAGGCGATGCGAAACCGGGACCCGGACGTTGTCGAAGAACAGGGAACCGCGCCCGATCGCCCGTTGGCCATGGCAGTCGAACCGGCTGCGTGTGAGTCCCGGTAAGTCGGTGGGCACCAGCAGCGCGGTGATGCCGCGCGCGCCTGAATTTGCAGGGCCGGTGCGACCGAATACGACCACCGCATCGGCTTGATCGGCGGCGGAAATCGAGGTCTTCTCACCGTTGACGATATAATCGTCGCCGTGACATTCGATGCGCAGGCGCAGGTTCGCGGCGTCCGATCCGCCCTGAGGTTCCGTCAATGCGATCGCGAGCAACGCCTCGCCGGCGGTCAGCCGTTGCAGCCAGGGTCGAACAACCTCCGGTCGACCATGCTCGGACAGGATTTGACCGTTCAGGGACGCCAACAGATTGATGTAGGATATGCTGAGGTCGGCGCGAGCGATCTCTTCGTGGATAACGCCCGCCGCCAGGCATCCCAGACCCAATCCGCCAGAGGCTTCCGGCAGTTCGGGCGCGATGAAACCCATCTCCCCCATCTCTTTCATCACGGTGCGGTCGAGTTCCCGGGTGCGGTCGCGCTCGAGGAAGCCGGGGGCAACGCGCTTGGCGGCGAAGCGCCGCGCCTGCTCGGCAAGGGCCATCAGATCGTCGTCGAGATAGGGGTTCATGCGAGTACTTTCTCAGCCGAGGCAGTCGCTTACTTGACGTATTTGCGGAATTCGGGCTTGCGCTTTTCCTGCAGCGCCTTGACTCCTTCGCGCGATTCCTCGGTGTCGTAGTAGAGCTTGAGGGCATACATACCCATGCCGGCGATGCCAGCCTGGTGGGCTGTGTCCATGTTGAAGCTGCGTTTGGCGATGGCGATCGCCGTCGGGCTGCGCTCACATATCTCTTCGGCCCATTTCTGCACTTCGGCGTCGAGTTGGTCGGCTGGAACGCAGAGATTGGCGAGTCCCATGGCAACTGCCTCTTCGCCCGAGTAGCGACGGCACAGGTACCACATCTCGCGCGCCTTCTTTTCCCCCACCACGCGGGTGAGATAGGCGGTGCCATAGCCGGGATCGACCGAACCCATCTTCGGTCCGACCTGGCCGAAGATGGCCTTGTCGGA
>CAIUCF010000052.1 GCA_903897565.1 uncultured Rhodospirillales bacterium
AGGCCGAAGCCGTCGGCCGGTCCCGATCCCTTGCCTTCGCCGAGCGGGCCAGACGCCGGTGGGCCCGGGGCCTTGGGCGCGGCCGACGGTGTGACCGCCTTCATCGGCTCGGCCATCTTCGGTGCTTCGACGACCTTCTGCGGCTCCGGCGGCGGCACTTTCGGCGGTGGCGGCGGGGGTGGCGGTGGCGGCAGGATTTTCAGTTGCACGATCGGCGGCGCCTTCTGGCGGACGGGTTCCTTTTTCCCGGAGAAGGCGAAATAGGCGCCGGCGCCGGCGATGAGGACCACGCCGAGGATGATGTATTTGCCAATCCCGGAGCCTTCGCCGTCGTCATCGTCGCGCGCCATGGCCGGACCCGCTCAGTGCGCACGCTGGGTGGCCAAGCCGACCTGGCTCAGATTCATCTCGCCGAGCAGGGCCAGCACATCCATGACGCTCTTGTACTGGACCTCGGCGTCACCCTTGACGACGACCGGGAAGTTCGGATCGATCGCCTTGCGCTGGGTCAGGATCGCCTTGAGATCGTCGAGGCTCGCGACCGGAATGGCGTCGATGAAGATCTTGCCCTCGCTGTTGACCGAGATCGCCACGGTCTTCGGCTTGGCCAGGCTCGGCGCGCTGCTGGCATGGGGCAGGTTGACCTTGATGCCCTGGACCGACGCCGTCGTCATGATGATGAAGATGATCACCAGCACATAGGCGAGATCGAGCATCGGCGTGATGTTGATGTCGTCGTAGGGCTTGCCCTCGTCATTCGCCTTCATCGCCGTTACTCCGCTGCCGCCGCCGCACGGGGCGCGCTCGATACGTGATAGAGTTCCGCCAGCCGGGTGATGAACTGCTCGGAGAACGAGTGCATGACCGTCGACTCTTCCTTGATCTTGACGGTCAGGTAGTTATAGCCGAAGAGCGCGGGAATCGCGACGAACATACCCGCACAGGTTGCAAGCAACGCGGCGGCGATACCCGGCGCGATCGAGTTGACGTTGACGTCGCCCGAGGCGGCGATTGCCGCGAAGGTGATCATGACGCCGACCACGGTGCCGAGCAGGCCGATGAACGGGCCGCCGGAGATCGCGATCGTCAGCAGCACCATCAGATTGTTGAGGCGCTGGATTTCGCGGATCAGCGCGGAATCGATGCTGGCGCGGATCGCGTCGAGGGTCGAGGAGGTCAGAACGAAGGGTCCGACCTCGCCACTCGGTCGCCGGCCATAGCGCTCTTCGAGCTCATCCACGGTGACCGCTAGGAGCTTATAAAGCGCGGCGCGTTCGATCGAGCGGAACTGCGCCTTGGTCGGGCGCGTGCCGTATTTGCCGAGCATCATCTGCTCGAAGCGGACCACGTCGCGATCGGCCGCCTTGTAGGCCGCGAGGAAGGCGCTGTTGTGCTTGCCGACCTTGTTCACATAGACGGCGCGGTCATACATCACCCACCAGCTGATCACCGCCATCACCATCAGGATGCCGATCACCACCCAGCCATCGAGCGTCACCGAGCTGAGGATGATGCCGATATAGCCGGTGCTGAGGCTCGAGCCACTTTCGTCTTTGCCGAATTGCACCAGGGTTGCCTGGGTACCTTCGCTCGTGAACAGCGCGCGGATGAATCCCGCCGGGCGCGCCGTCTTGGCGATCGTGAACTCGTCCATGCTGCCGACGAAGCCGGAGGTGACCGGTCCGGGAACTGGGCCCGGCGAAGCTTCGCCGCCGAGCGTCGCCGGCGTGGTCAGCGCGGGGAGGCGGGTCGCCAGAGTCTGCTTGGGCTGGCTGTCGACATAGAAGGTCACCTTGTCGTCGGCGGTGACGGCGAGGTGATGCCACTGACCGGCGGTGAGGGGCACGTCGCTTTCGCCGCGCATGCCGTTGATGCTGACATAGGGCTTGCCGGCGGTGAGGCCGATCACCAGCGAATTGAGCCCGTCGTGACGGGCATAGACGACGGTGGTCCCGAACAGATTGTCCGGCTTGATCCATACCGAAAGCGTCTGCGCACCACCTGCGGCGACATTCATCGGGCCGCCGGCCGGGATCGCCAGGACGTGATTGCCGTCGAACTTGGCGCCCGCGCCGATCAGCGCCGCCGAATCCTGTGGGATCGAGTTGAGCGCGTTGTTGCCGTAAGCGGTCCAGTCCTTGGTGACGCCCGACTTCTCGGTAAAGTGATAATCGAGGATCTGGTCGGTATCGTAGGTGATGTGGGGATCGCTGGCGGAATCGGCCTTGGGGTTGCCGTAGTACAGAAAGAAACTCTGGGTGGTTCCGGCCTTGATCTCGCTGAGATCGACCCAGACCAGCGCGATGTCGAAGACATTGTCGAAGGTTTCGATATGGGCGTTGATCGGCGTCTTGTCGTCGGCGGCGATGAACCGGATATCGGTGCCGTCGGCTTTGCCGTCCTTAAACGAGAAGTTACCGTCGTGAAGCCGAACCAGCACCGGGACGCGGCCGGCGTCGCTCGTCAGCCCGCCGCCGGCGGCGCTGGCGTCGATCGTGATCTGCTTGCGGAACGCCCAATCCGCATTCCACCACGCCTGGGCGGAGGTCGGCAGCATGCCGACGCTCATGGTCACAAGCGCGCATAGCACCAGCCATGTCAGCGAGCGGCTGGATGCGGGGATCGACAATCGGGCGCGTCGGCTTGTCACTTAGTACTCCGTCAACACGCGGAACAGGATTTCGTGGCTGCCGGCGACGGTGACGCGTGGGTTCACGCCGTCGGTGATCAGCGGGGTCGCCCAGGTCAGCGAGGCATCGACATGGTTGAACAACCGGGCATCGGCGCTCAGCCCCACGCTCGCCAGCACGCTGCGGTAGGAGATGCCAGCGGGCGGAGCGCGGTTATAGCCGCCGCCTTGGTCGAAGAAGGCGAGCACGCGGGCTTCGTCGACGAGATCGCGGGCGTCGATCCAACTCGCCAGCAGATCCGGGAACGACGGGCTGATCGCCTCGACGCTGACGTTGTAGCCATTGTCGACGGGGCTCTCGACTTCGTAGTAGCCGCGCACCGACGAGGCGCCGCCGAGCGGCAATTGTTCGTTGCTGATCAGCGGCTCGTTGGAAACCTGGGCGGTCGCGCGGGCATGGAGCTTGAAATCCCCGGGCAGGTTCCGGGTCGCGTCGACGCCGCCGCGGAAGTAGAGCTGCTGGCCGCGGGCGTCGAGCCGGTTGCTGTCCAGCGCCGCGTGATTGCTGCCGACCCGGGGCGGTGTCAGTGACAGCGCCAGGGTAATGATGTCGAGATTGCGGGGGTCGTGGATGATCCCGGTATAGGTCGCGGTCAGCGGGAAATAGGTCGCCGGCACTGCCGAGACCGGGGTTCCGGCGGTCGCCGTGTCCGAGCGGTAGTCCTTGTAGTCGGCGCCGGCCTCGACGCTCTGCGAATAGGTGTCGGTCCCGGGCAGATCGGCGGTACCGCGGACGGCGATGTCGGTGCCGTTGCTGATGATGTTGGTGGCGGCAATCGCGGCTGCGGTGCTGTTCGACTGGATGGCCGTGACGTGGACGCCGTAGCGCGTGCCCACGAACGGCGCCCGGTAGCCCAGGATCAGCACCTTGGAATCGGATGGATTTTCCGGCGCGGTGATGTAGCTGATCGAGAGGCTGTGACCCCGCTGGAACAGATTATCGTAGGAGACGGTTCCGGTGACGCGCAGCGGCGTGGAGAACCGCGCATGGGCGTTGTTGATGTCCACGCTCGCATGGATCGGCAACTGGTCATGGACAACGAGGTCGAGGTTGAGGATCCCGGGGGTGCGCGAGGGCTTCGGGATCGGTGTGACCTCACGCCCGGGGACTGAATTGGCGACGGCCAGCTCGCGGTTCAGGGTCACGGTGTTGAACTGCTCGCCCTCGCGGATCGAGGGCATCTCCTTGCGCACCTCGGAGGGCAGGAAGAAGCGCGCGCCGACTATGCGCACGCGACCGATCCGGACTTCGCCGACGCGGAAATGGATCACGCCGTCAGAATCGGGCGTCTTGTCGACGGCGGTGACCTGGACCGCCTGGTAGCCGCGATCGTGATAGAGCCGCTGCAGAGCATCCCGCGCTTGC
>CAIUCF010000053.1 GCA_903897565.1 uncultured Rhodospirillales bacterium
AGGCCCGCCGCGAACGCGTCGAGGGGAATGCTGAGATCGGTCGAGTAGACGCCAAGGCTCGACAGGGTACCGCCGGGGCGCAGCACCCGGAGCGCGCCCTCGAAGGTCGCCTGTGAGCCCAGCGCCTCGATGGCGACATCAACGCCGCGGCCGTCGGTCAGCCGCATGATCTCGGCGACCGGATCGGTCTTGGTGAAGTCGACGACATGGTCGGCGCCGAGCTGGCGCGCGACCGCGGCCCGCGCCGGCACCGATTCAACGGCGATGATCCGGGTCGCACCCGAAAGTTTCGCGCCGGCCGTGGCGCAGAGCCCGATCGGCCCCTGGGCGAACACCGCGACGGTGTCGCCGATGCGGACATTGCCGCTCTCGGCGCCGCTGAAGCCCGTCGACATGATGTCGGGACACATCAGCACCTGCTCGTCGGTGAGGTCGTCCGGCACGGCGGCGAGATTGACCATGGCATCGGGGACGCGGACATACTCGGCCTGGCAGCCATCGATGGTATTGCCGAATTTCCAGCCGCCATAGGCCTGGTAGCCGTATTTTGCGCCCGGTCCGTCCTGGCTGCCCTGGCCGCAAAGGCAGGCGGCACTGTGCCCGCTCGGGCTGATCGCGCCGGTAATGACGCGCTGGCCCTCGCGGAAGCCCTTGACCTCGGAGCCCAGCTTCTCGATGACGCCAACCGGCTCATGGCCGATCGTCAGCCCGCGCGCGACGGGGTACTCGCCCTTGAGGATATGAACATCGGTGCCGCAGATCGTGGTCGTGGTGATCCGGATCAGCGCGTCGAGCGGCCCGATATCGGGGATCGGTTTGTCCTGGAGGACGATCCGATGGGGCTCGACGAAGACGGCGGCTTTCATCTTGGGCATGGCGTTCTCCCTTGGCTTGTTCTCGCTCGGCGCGCGGCGCGGACCCTTCGCGATCGCCGCCCCTTTGTATGGAGCATAACGCAGGAACGCCGTCGCGCCCATGAATTGGTCAGGCGCTCACGGCGCCCACTCGTCGGTGATGGCGCGGCGGATCGCCGCCTCGAAGGGCGGCACCAAATAGGGCGCGATGACGTCGAACAATTGATTGATGCCGGCGGTCATGTCGGCGCGCCGGATCTCGGCGATGCCCGAGATTTGGAGGAAGCCGATCCAGTTCGACCAGATGAGCCAGGTGTTCAACGCCAACGATGCGATCCCCTCCGCGCCGCGCGGATGCGCGAGATTGCCGTCTTCGGCGATGCCGGTGGCAATGCTGTCGAGTTCGGCGATGGCCCAGCTCTGAAGCGCCTGATAACGGCCCGCGAGCACGGGGTCGCGCCGCAGCAGCCCGAGCGTGCCGCTGAAGAAGAAGCGATAGCGCCAGGCGAGATCGAAGGTACGCAGGTAGAATGCGGCGATCCGTTGCGGCGCGAGCGGTCGCTCGGTATCGCGCTGCAGGACGTCGCGAAATTCATGCTCCAGCGCGTCGAACAGGGCGCGGACGATCTCCTCCCGATTGCCGAAGTGATAGTAGAGATTGCCCGGACTGACCCCGGTCTCCGCGGCGATCCGGTTGGTGCCGACGGCTTCGGCGCCGAGTTCGTTCATGAGACGCAGCGTCGTCTCGATGATGCGCTCTCTATTGCCCATGCGGCTGCCTCCCCGGCGAGATATCCTGGCGCCCGACATGCTGGACAAGGCAGCGATACCGGACTAGAGTTTTTACTCTAGACGACTGACCGGGATGTGTTCCATGACCCGGATCAGAACAATAAGAAAAAAGATCACGGCGAGGACGCAACGTGACGAAGAGAGAACCGGCGCGCAGCGCCAAGGCCGAACGAGCCGATCGCCCGCACGATATCACCGTGCGACCCTTCGCCTTCGACTTCCCCGACGACCTCCGCCCCGTTTGGTCGCCCGGCAAACCCGTACGCTCGCATATGTTCAACGGCTTCTCCCTGACGATGCCCTATCTCGAGCCCTACCTTATTCGCACGATGCGGGAAGTCTCGTCGCAGATCACCGATCCGGGGCTGCTGCAGGATATCCGCGGCTTCAACGGCCAGGAGGCCCGTCATTACGAATGTCATCGTCGTCTCAATGAACTGCTGAAGCGCAACGGCTATCCGGAGCTCGCCGAGGTCGAAAAGCGGCTGGCGGCATCCTACGCGCGGCTCGGCAAGCGCAGCCTGCGCACCCGGCTCGCCTACAATGCCGGCTTCGAGAGCATGACCAACGGCTTCACGAATTGGTTCGTCGCGCGACGCCGGCAATTGTTCGGCAACGCCTGCCCCTATGTCTCGTCGTTCTGGATCATGCACATGATCGAGGAAGCCGAGCACAAGACCGTCGCCTACGACGCCTACATGGCCTATTCGGGCGCCTACCTGCCGCGGATGCTCGGCGTGCTGCATGGCTCCTTCCACGTCGTCGGCTACGGTTTCATCGGCATGTTCTGCGCGTTGCGCAAGGACCGAACACTGTCCAGTCCCCGCACGCTCGCCGAGATCCTGCGCGAAACCGCCAGCCTCGTCTGGAACGTGGGTCCTTATCTGCTGCGCGCCCTGCTGCCCGGCTACGACCCCCGTCAGGAGACGGATCCGAAATGGGCACAGGACTGGGTCGCCGGCTATGCCCGGCTACCCGCCGACGCGCCGCTGCCTCTGATCGATACCGGGAACGCCGATATGCCCGTGCCGTTCCCAGCCCTGGCCTGATCGAGACACGCCCCTAGCCTAAACCAGCACGACGAAGGAAAGATCATGGATCAATTGCAGAAAATGATGATCGGCAATGGCTTGCTGGTTATTCTCGTGGCGATGTTCGCCGGCTTCATGCTCATGTTTCACTTGATCGGCGGCCTCGAGATTTGGCCGGGGACGATCCTGCCGCTCCACATCTACGGTACCAGTGACGGCTGGGTAAGGGCGCATTCCGGCGGCTCGATGAACGGGCTGCTCGTGATCGTGGTGGCGCTGGCGCTGCCCAAGCTCAATCTGAGCCCGCTGATGCAGAAGCTCACGGCCTATGGCTTTCTTTATGTCGCCTGGTCGTTCACGCTGTTCTATTGGCTCGGCAACGCCGCCGGCAATCGCGGCCTGACCTTGGGTGACAGCCAGCTCGGCCATACCGACCTGATCAGTGTCCTCGCCTTCCTCCCCGGTCTGCCGAGCGTCGTCATCGTCGTCGTCCTGCTCGCGATCGCCGCCAAGAGCGTACTGACCTCACGGGCAAAATAGCCCTGCCCCAGGCCCGCCCGCTACCTGTTGACCAGCAGCAGGATCGCGATACTCACCGGGATGACCACCAGCATCGTCGCGAGGAAGCCGAGGACGGGATGGTTCCGGCCTTCATGAGGCAGCTGCTCGTATTCATGCGGGTGATACACGGCCGAGTCTCCTGCGAAGGATGAGGGACGACAGCGGGAAAGGGCAGCCGCCTGACACCGCGGTCCGACCCGAACGTCCGGTCAAAGTCTCCTAATCTCTGGACGAATACCCAGTGGCATTACGAGCCTAGGTAGCTTACGTCGGCGCTGCCGGGCGCCGCTTTGATCCACATCAAGTCCATCCGGAGCCTATCGCGGCGAGATAAGGCGAGGTCCCTTCCGCTACCCCGACATCGAATCCCGTTCCGCGACCACCTTCGGGCCCTCGGCAAGTGAGATCGGCGAGGTTCGCGTCAGTTGCGGGATCATCTTTTGGGTATCCATTGGATCGGCCATAAAATGTCACACGTCCTTTCCGGCATGGTCTCTATTATGACCAAGCAGAGTCAGCTTCAGCCTATTTCCAAATCGATTCCGGGACAGAACCGTTGAGTATTTCCAGTCGACGCGACGCAATGCTCGTCGTGCGCAGTATCCTGACCGTGGCCTTGATGGTGTCGGCGAGCGCGCTGACGGCGATGCCGATCCCCGCCGAGGCGAAGGTCGGGCGGGCCGCCGATTTCACCTGGAGTCTCGGCGTCAACGTTCATATCCGCGATTCGACCGGCGCCTATGGCGACCTGCCGAGCATGATCGCGGCGCTGAAATCGATGGGCTTCCGCCACGTCCGCGACTCGGTCAAGACCGTGCCCTGGACGATCGCGCGCGTGCAGGCACTTGGCGCCGCCGGCATTCGCTATGATGCGATCCTCGAGCAGACGCCTGCCTATTACGGCGATTCCCTGCACGCGGTGGCGCCCTATCTCGACTTCGTCGAGGGGCCAAACGAGGTCGACAATTTCAAATTCAGCTATGCCGGGCTGGTCGGCATCCCCGCCGGGGTCGCGGTGCAGAAGCAGATCTACCCGCAGATCAAGGCCGACCCGGTCCTGGCCAAGATCCCGGTGCTCAATTTCACGGTCAGCGGTTGGGGCAATGCCGCGCTGGCCGGCAATATGTCCGGCTATGCCGATGACGACAATTTTCATTTCTACCCTTATGTCGCCCATGGCCCCCTCCAGGAATTGGCACCGACCATCGCCATTTACGACGACGTGCCCGGCAAGCCCTCGGTCCTGACCGAAACCGGCTATTCGACGGTCGCCTGGAACGCGGTCAGCGCGACGACCCGGGCAATCAACGCCTGCTCGGAAGCCGCCCAGGCCAAGTTCATCCTCAACGATATTTTCGACAACTATCTCGCCGGCACCCGTTTCACCTATCTTTACGAGTTGGTCGACGGCGCCCCCGATCCCGAGAACACCAATCTGCTCGATCATTTCGGCCTCTTCCGCTCGGATTGGTCGCGCAAGCCCGCGGCGCAGGCGCTGGTCACCCTGCATGCGATCCTGACGGACGGCGCCGCCAATGCCGGCAGCTTTACGCCGAGCCCGCTGGACTACACGCTGATCGACGGCTCGACCGGCCCGGCGATCGATTTCTCCAAGTCGAGCGCGCTGCTGGAAAAGGCGAGCGGCGCCTATTTCCTCGTCGTCTGGGCCGAGCCGGCGATCTGGGACGTGGTCACCCACACCGACCTGCCGGCAGCGCCCGCACATACTACCTGGTTGATGCTCGCCAAGCCGGCCGCAGCCATCAAGGTCTTCGATCCGCTCACGGGCACGAGCGCGGCCACTTCCCTGGTCAGGGGCGTATCCCACGCCTCG
Organism: uncultured Rhodospirillales bacterium; assembly: GCA_903897565.1. Lineage (GTDB taxonomy): Bacteria > Pseudomonadota > Alphaproteobacteria > ATCC43930 > CGMCC-115725 > CAIXXC01. The sequence goes on from CAIUCF010000053.1 coordinate 5,073, forward strand.
GCGATCAGCTTCTCGGTGGTCGATCACCCCGTGCTGGTCGAGGTTGTGCCGTAGCGCCGGGCCGCCATTCGGCCATCGGCGGCGGGATCTTCAACCACATTTCCCTGAACACGAAATGGCGCTATTCCTCGTCTGAATGGAGCGGATCGGCCGCTCGTCCGGAAACCCTCCGGTTATTCAAGGAAGTGCAGACATGTTGGCCGGGAAGATTGCGCTGATTACGGGGGCGACGTCAGGGATCGGGATGGCGACGGCGCGGCTCTTCGCCGAGCGCGGCGCCACCCTGCTGCTGAGCGGGCGCAATGCCGACGCCGGGAGCGCTCTGGCGTCCGAACTCGGGGCGGATTTTTTCGCCGCGGACGTGGCGGCGCCGGGAGCCGCCGGAATGCTGATCGATTGGGCCGTCCGCTGCCACGGCCGCCTCGACGTGCTGGTGAACAATGCCGGCATCCTGTTCCAGGGCGACTCCCAGGACTGCACCGACGCACAATGGGATGCGGTCCTGGCCGTCAACGTGACCGCGGTATTCCGGCTGTCGCGCGCGGCGGTGCCCGTGATGGCGGCGCAGGGCGGCGGGGCGATCGTCAATGTGGCCTCGGACTGGGGATTGGTCGGCGCGCAGAAGGCGGTGGCCTACGGCACCAGCAAAGGCGCCATCGTCCAGCTCACCCGCAGCATGGCGGCCGACCATGCGCGCCAGGGCATTCGCGTCAACGCCGTGTGCCCCGGCGATACCGATACCCCGATGCTGCGTGTCCTTGCCGGCGCGGAGCAGGAAGCGCGGCTCCGCGAGATGGCGGAAGCGATTCCCCTGGGCCGGATCGGTCAGCCGCGCGACGCCGCCGCGGCGATCGCCTTCCTCGCCTCGGACGACGCCTCGTTCATTACCGGCGCGATGCTGCCGGTGGATGGCGGGAACTCGGCGGTTTGACCCGGCTGCCTTCCCCGAGAGGGGCAGACGCCCGCTACCTGTTGGAAGCCAAGAGCGGAGTTCACCCGGCGTGGCACCTCCGGCACTGATCCAGATTATGACGGTCTCGCGGCCGCGGTCGGAGTAGCGGGCCCGGAGGGAAGACGCAGCGCTGCGACTTGAAGGCGCCGCGTTGCAGCGCGGTTCGATGTTGGGTGCCGGCTCGTCAAACCGACACCTGATCTATAGTTCGGACCAATTGAGGACCGGGCGCGCGCGGCCGCACGTGGCGATCCCTTCTTAAATTGCGGTGGAGCCGGCTTGAGATAGCGGTCAAGCTGGTCCGTTGTCGGACCGATTGGAACGCTTGGTCAGAGCCGCGGCGAGAATCTCGACGTCATCGGTGTCGACGCATCGGATGCTCTGCGGTACGGTGACGGTGTTGAGGGAGGTATCAATGCTACACCC
>CAIUCF010000054.1 GCA_903897565.1 uncultured Rhodospirillales bacterium
AGCATCACCGACATCTTCGCGATCTTCCTCTGCCTCGGCCTCGGCCTGGCCGCGCCTTATCTCTTGCTCGCGGCCATGCCCGGGCTCAGCCGCTTCCTGCCGCGCCCGGGCCACTGGATGCTGACCCTGCGCCGGCTGCTCGGCCTGCCGCTGCTGGCGACCTCCGTGTGGCTGACGAGCGTGATCGCCGGCGAGGCCGGGCTGCTGCCGGCGCTGGTCGTTGCGGCTCTGGGTGGCGGGGCTTTGCTGGCGATGGTGATCGCCGCACGCGGTGCGCCGGCTTCGGGCTTCGCCGCGCTGCTGTTCCTGGGCATGCCGCTCGCCGCGCTGTCGCTGGCCGCGCCGCTACCGGCTAAGGTTGTGGCCACGGACGGCATCTGGCAGGCGTTCGATCCGGCACGCATTCCGCGCGAGGTCGCCGCCGGCCATGTCGTGTTCGTCGACGTCACCGCGGCCTGGTGCCTGACCTGCAAGGCCAACGAGATCGCCGTGCTCGACAAGGACCCGGTGCATCCGCGGCTTGCCGGCCCCGGCGTCGTCGCCATGCGCGCCGACTGGACCCGGCCCGACCCTAAGATCGCGCAACTCTTGGGCGCGTTTCAGCGCTATGGCATCCCGCTCTACGTGGTTTACGGTCCGGGAAAGCCCGATGGCGAGGCGCTGCCGGAGATCATCACCCCCGGCGCCGTCACCGCCGCGCTCGACCGCGCCCGGTAAACCTTTAGGAGACGCAGCAATGGCCGACGACCGCGCGCATTATTACGAACCCGCCAAGGGCCACGGCCTGCGCCACGACCCGTTCAACGCCATCATCGGCCCGCGCCCGATCGGCTGGATCGCGTCGCAGAACGCGGCTGGCGGCCATAATCTCGCGCCCTACAGCTTCTTCAACGCCTTCAACTACGTGCCGCCGATCATCGGCTTCTGCAGCAATGGCTGGAAGGACAGCGTCGCCAATATCGCCGAGACCGGGGAATTCGTCTGGAACCTCGCGACCTTCGAGCTGCGTCACGCCATGAACGCGAGCTCGGCCAGCGTCGGCGCCGAGGTCGACGAGTTCACGCTGGCCAAGCTGACCCCGGCGCCGAGCCGGATCGTCAAGCCGCCGCGGGTGCTGGAAAGCCCGGTCAATTTCGAATGCAAACTGACCCAACTGATCCAGCTGCAGCGCGCCGACGGCGAGAAGGTCGACAGTTGGATGGTGTTCGGCGAAGTCGTCGCCGTCCATATCGACCCGAGCCTGCTGCGCGACGGCGTCTACCAGACCGCGCTGCCGCACCCGATCCTGCGCGCCGGCCGCACCGGCGACTATGTCGAAGTCCGCCCCGACGCCATGTTCGAGATGCCGCGGCCGGCGTGACGGACCTCGGTCATCCCTCCGCCGTGAACGCCACCGGCATCGACTTCAGTCCGCTGAGATGGTTCGAGCGCAGATAGCGATACGTACCCTTGGCGTGGATGTCGGGGAAGCGGTTGAGGATTTCCTCGTACATTACCCGGATTTGCATGCGGGCGACCTGTGAGCCGATGCAGAAATGCTGGCCGATGCCGAAGGCGAGGTGGTCGCGGGCATTGGCGCGGGTGACGTCGAACTGGTAGGGGTCGGCGAACACGTCGGCGTCGAAATTGGCGCCGCCGTACCACATCACGACCTTGTCGCCCTTGGCGATCTTCTGGCCGCGGATCTCGGTGTCTGCGGTCGCGGTGCGGCGCATGTAGATGATGGCGCTGACATAGCGCAGCATCTCCTCGACCGCGTTGGGGATCAGGCTGCGGTCTGCGAGCAGCTTGCGCCGTTGTTCGGGGAACTCGGTCAACGCCCGCAAGCCGCCGGCGATGGTGTTGCGGGTGGTCTCGTTGCCGGCGAGCACCATCAGCACGAAGAAACCGTCCAAGGTCGCCTGCGGCAGGCCGACGCCGTCGATCTTGGTATTGGCCATCACGCTCAGCAGATCGTCGGCGGGATTCTCGCGCCGCATCGCCATCATCTTCTTGCCGTAATCGAACATCTTGACGAAGACATGCTGGCCGGCGGCCGGGTTGGCGAAATAATCGGGGTCGAGCAATGCCAGCGCTTCGTTCGACCACTGGATGACGTCGGCGCGGTCTTCTTCCGGCACGCCCAGCAGTTCCGACAGGGTCCATAGCGGCAGCGGCGTCGCGACCTCGGTGACGAAGTCGCATTCGCCCTTGGCCGCGATCGCGTCGAGCAGCTCGCGGACTTTCTTGCGGACGCCGATTTCGAACTGCTTGACGATCGAGGGGTTGAAGGCCGGCGCGATCAGGCGGCGATGGACGTTGTGGTCGGGCGGGTCCATCGCCAGCAGCATGGCGAGGAAAGCGGTCTGCGCCTCGGGATCGGTAATGCCCATGGAATCGTACGAGATGTAATGTCCGCCGACCGCGTTCGAGAACAGCTTGGGCTGCTTCGAGATCTGGACGATATCCTCGTATTTGGTGATGACCCAATAGCCCGGCCCGTCGGCTTCGGGGTTCCAGAACACGGGCGCCTGTTCCCGTAAATTGCGGAAGGCCTCGTGCGGCTGGCCGTTCATGAAGAGGTCGAGATCGTTGAGATCGGCGACGCCGGTCGGGTAGAGCGGCTGAACGGTTGCGGCGATGCTCATGGCGGAATCCTCCTTCAACGGGGTTGTGGTCGCGACGCAGTTCGTCGCTTCCCCGCGTGTTGATGCCGAGCTTACAGCCGCCGCGTCTTCGCGTATTGTTCGCCAGCGACATCGAGTTGACTTAGAATGACATCGCGACGGGTGACGGAGCGGCAATGGTCGGACAACGGGCAGTAGTACGGGATGGATGGCGGGACACCGACTGCTGGACGACTGGCGCGGTACGCCCGGAGCAGCAGTTCGATTACTGGTGCGCCTTCGTCAACGAGGCCTATCTGAGCTGGTCAATCCAGCGGACCCGCTGCGACGGCTTTCCCGCCTTCATCCGCGAGGGTCGCTTCGACGGTTGCCGCCTGACCAATCTGACTTCGGCCTTGCCGCGCATCAAGGGCACGCGCGGCAAGGCGGAGATCTCGCGCGACGATGATGCCCTTTATAATTTGCTCTACATCGCCGAGGGGACGCAGCATCTCGTGATCGACGACCGCGAGATCAGGTTGGGTCAGGGGCAGTTCGTGTTGTGGGATACCGCGCGACCGATGATCTTCGTGACCGGAGACCGCCTGCGTCAGATCACGCTGTCCATCCCGCATGACCGGCTGAACCGTGTCCTGGCAGGCGCCGGCGACTACGTCGGCAAACCCGTCCACGCCACCACCGGCCTCGCCCGGCTGTTCGCGGACCACCTCGTGTCGCTGGAATCGCATTTCGGCGATTTGCCGAGGGGCGAGGCGCCCCGAATTCTCGACGCGACGATCGACCTGCTCAGCTCGACCCTGGAGACCAGCCTACCAGGTGAACAAATCGACCGTGATTTCACACGCCTGCGCGAGATCCAAACCTATATCGAGCGCAACCTCGACGATCCGGAACTGAGCTTGGCGGCGATCGCCGCCCATCACGGCATGACCGTCCGCCACCTGCATCGGCTGTTCGACGCTGCCGACGCGACGGCGGCGAACTGGATCCTCGACAGCCGTCTCGAGCGCTGCCGCCGGGATCTCGCCGCCCAGGATCAGGCCGGCACCAGCATCACCGCGATCGCCTTCCGCTGGGGGCTGGCCGATTCGAGCACCTTCAGCCGGGCTTTCAAGCGCCGCTTCGGCGTCTCGCCCCGCAGCTTTCGCGCATCCTGTCGCGAGTGAACCGGTTGGCCGCGTTCGGCTGAACCGGGGCAGGCCTGGAACGACTCTAACTCGCAACTTGACTTGGGCGGCCGTTCGTCCCAGTTGAGTAGGGTCATCAGAAACTTCCCCCAACATACCGGAGAGAACCCTATGAGCATCAAGGTTGGCGACAAGATTCCCGCCCTCACGCTGACGATCCCCACCTCGGAAGGCCCGCGCGCGCTCGA
>CAIUCF010000055.1 GCA_903897565.1 uncultured Rhodospirillales bacterium
CCGGGATGATGCCCGGACACAGGCCGCAGCTGTCGGCGAGCGACATCAGGCAGATATCGCGGGGATCGGGAATCGTGCCTTGGAGCAGGACGTCGAGCAGCCGCAGCTTGACCTCCCGGATTTCGCGGCCGTCGATCACCGGATAGTGCCGCGTCTTGCGGAACCAGAGGAACCGGCCTTCTCTTTCCTCGAGGAGTCCCCGCTCGCAGACCTTTTCCAGGGCGAGTTGGTGGACGAGGTCGCCTTCGACCAGCAATTGCTCGATCAGCCGCGCCGCGTCGAGGTCGAAATCCGGCGACGACAGCGCTCGAAGGACGACATCGACACAAGGCTCGCCGAGCGGGGTCTGATCATGGATCCAGACGCGATCGAGGTCGCTGTCGATGCGATTGTTGAGCGCCAGTTCCATGATCGCGGCGCCGACGAAGCCGGCGGTCACCGCCTCCGGCGCCATCTCGACGAAGCCGCCCTCTTCGTCGGCGACGGTCAAGAGCAGGAATTCTTCCGGTATTGTCAGCATCGGCGTCGACCCTCAGCGCTTTGGGCAACCTCGTTTCGGGAAGCGGCATTCTACGTCAATCGTCCCCCCAAAAGTCGAATGTCGATTGGCGGTGCCCCGTACAAATTCTCGATCGCGGCCGGCAAGACGGCCGCGAGCCATCAAAAAGAGAATTTCGCCGCGACCTGGAACTGGGTTTCGCCGACCCGCGGGGGCCCGTTGTCGTCCAGGGCACGCTGCGGCCGCCAGGAGTCGATTTTCATGACCTCGGAGGTCAGGCGCAGCCAGCGATAGGGCTTCCAGCTGACCGCGGCGGTGACCGCATGACCGTGCTCGCCGCCCGAGCGGCTGTTGCTGGTCGAGAATACGTCGCCGCGCAGAGCGTAACGCCAGCGATCGCGCTGCCAGCCGACGAGCAGGAAGGCGGCGCGGAAATCCGTCGTGATCAGGTTTGTCGCCGAAGGCTGGATGGCCGTCATGCCGGTCATCCCCTGGGCGATCATGGTGACGTTGCCGATCTGCGTCTGTGCGCCGCCGGACCAGAACTTCGTGTGCCAGGCCGCGACGCTGTCGCGCGCCGCCGGGTCGGCGTTGTTGTCGTAATACAGGACCGTCAGGCGGCCGTAATCGCGGCGGTCCCAATTCGCGGAGAGATACCAGCCCGGACTGCCGTCGACCTGATGAAACTCGTCGGCATAGAGCGCGCTGTAGCCTTGCCCCGGCGCTGCGCGCGCTTCCGCGACCGCATCAGGCAGGCGGACATGGTCGAGCAGGCCGACCGGATGATCGTCGAAGACCCAGCCGCGATCGGCAATGGCGACGCCGGCCGGTTGATTCCAGGCGAACAGAGCGCCCGAGAGGGCGAGATGGTCGACGTCGCCGCGCCATTCCAGGCCGGCCTCGCTGCCGATGATCCGGAGTTCGTCTCCGACCCAGCTGTTGATGGCCGAGGGCGTCAGGGTCCACGGGCTGGCCCAGCCGATATCGGGGTTTTCGAGCGAGATCGGGGGAAAGAACGCACCCGCCTTGACGCCCCAGCGCCAGCGCGTCACCGAGACCGGGCGGTAGCGGGCGAAGGCGTCGAGAATGTCGAGCGCCGTCTTCTGCTGGGTATCGTATCTGAGCTCGATCACAGCATGGAGCGCCGGGATCGGCTGCGCGTCGCCGCGCAGGACGATGGCGCCGAGTTCGGGTCGGAGGCTCGCCTGGCCATTGCTGCCCCAACGACTCTTGCCGAGCCCGCCGACCAGGAAACCCTCGGTGTCCGATGGATAGACGAGCCGTAAGTCGGCGTAGCCGCTGAGCTTGTAATCGGCGGCGAAGGCTGGAGAGCCGAGCAGAAACAGCCCGACAAGACACGCGGCGCGGGGTCGAGCGAGCACCGTCGCGGCCACGCTCAATACGCGCCCGAATCATCGTCGCGGGGATGCGGCGGATCGATCGCCACGGCGACGGTGGAAGTCGAGTCTTCGGCCGGCAGCAAGACCGTCCGTGTCGGTGGCGCCACGCCGGGCCGGATCAGCGGATGCCAGACCGTGAGGACGAAATCCCCGGGCGGCAGCCCGTCGATCCGGGCGACCCCGGAGGTGGTGGTGATCGTCACCCAGGGCGCGTCGGTGACGTCGACATAGGCAATCATCTGGTCGTGGATGTTGCAGCCGAGAACGACGATGCCTGGCTTGTCGAAGACGACCGGCGGCGAGGCCTCGCCCGGTTTCAGGACGTATTCGAACTGCTTGATCGGCGCGAAGGAATAGACGTGATGCCGGGTCTGATCGCTGTTGCGGAAGCTCACCGTGCCGCCGCGTCGGATCGCGACCACGTAGGGGATGAAGGTCTCGTTACGCTGGTCGATGACGGCATTGGCCGGGGTGGCAAAGGGCCCGGCGGGCGCAGCCACACCCTTGATGACCGGCGTCACGCTGACGACGGCATCCGCGAGCGCATGCCCGTTGGAGTCGGTGACC
>CAIUCF010000056.1 GCA_903897565.1 uncultured Rhodospirillales bacterium
CGAACTGCGGATCCTCGAAGCCGCTCGGGATCTGTTTATCGACCAAGGCTACGCCGCGACCTCGATGGATCAGGTGGCGAACAGAGCGCGCGTCTCCAAGACCACGCTCTACACGCGCTTTCCCTCCAAGGAGGCGCTGTTCGAATCGACGATCCGTTGGCGCTGTTCGGCCCATGGCAGGGTGTTTACGCCGGAGACGTTCAAGGATTTCGCCATCGCCGATGCCCTCACAGCGATCGCCGAGCGCTTCCTCGATCTCCTCAACTCCCCCGAAGCGATCCGTGTCGAGCAGGTCGTGATCGGCGAGTCGGTGCGCTTCCCGGAGGTTGCCCGGATCTTCGTCGAGGCTGCGCCGGGCCAGACCGTCCAGACCGTCTCATCGTTCATGGCCTATGCCATGGCCCAGGGCAAACTTGCTCAGGGCGATCCGGTACTGATGGCGCGGCATTTTCTGATGGTCGTAAAGGCGCATAGTGCGGGCGGCGACCCGGCCTGTCCAATGCCGATGCCGGCACCAGTCGCGGCGACCGTTGCCCTGTTCCTCGACGGTGCTCGACCGCGCTAGCGACTATTTTCCCAGGCGCTGCCACCAACGCTTCGGCGGCTCGAGCAGGGTGCCGCCCAAAGCCTCGAGGACATTCTTCAATGCCTTGCTGACGGGTCCCGCACCCGAGAGCACCGGAATACCGGCGTTACTCGCCGATACGGCGTTCGGCGCGTCGAAGGGAACGGTCGCCGAGATCTTCATCTCGACGGTCTCTTCCAGCGCCTTGATGGCGATCGCCTCCTTGCCGGATTCGCCGACGCGATTGAGAATCAGGAAATTCTCCTGACCCTCCCGCGGTTTGTCGAGCAAGGGTTTGAGTTGGACCATGTCACGGATCGACAGCATCGTCTGATCGAGCACGATCGCACGGTCGCCGGCGAGATACAGCGCCTGCCGCATCAGCGCGCTACCGGTCCGGGGCGCATCGATGATGACGTAATGGAAGGACTTGCGCAGCAGCCCGATCAAATGGGGCAAGGCATCGGGGTCGATCTTGATCGGATCGTCCGCATCCTCCATTCCGGCGAGCAGGTAGAGCCGCTGATCGCAGGGCACCATAGCGCGATCGAGAAACAGGCTGTCGATTCGCTGCGGCCGCTCCAATGCCTCGCGCAGTGCGTTATCCGTTGTCACGCCGAGCATCAAGCCGCAAGCATGCGACGTCAGATCCAGATCGAGCAGCGCGACGCGGCGATGCTTGTGATTGGCGAGCCCCCAGGCGAGATTCGTCGCAATCGTCGTCGCGCCGACTCCGCCGCGCGTCCCCACGACGGTGACGACGCGGCCCAGGCGCTGGGTCAGGACCCGTTCGACAGGGGCGGATATGCCGAGGAGGTCGTTCAACGCCTCCTGGAGCAGGGCGCGCGGCAGTGGCTTGACGAGATAGTCGCGAACACCCGCCCGCATCAGATCGCGAAACAGGCTGACATCGTTGCGGTCGCCGATCGCGAGGACGGATACGCCCGGATCGCAGAATTCGGCGAGTTGATTGACCTTGGTTGCGGCTGGCTCGGCATCGGTGAGGTCGACCAGAAGTGCCTGAGGCGAGGCTTCACGTTCGCAAGCGGTGATTGCCGCCGCGATTCCGCCGAGGTGCACGGAGCAATTCGGGAGCGAGAGATCGGCGATATAGTGTTGGATCGCGCGTTGGCTCGCTTCGTCGCACACATAGGCGGTAAATGTTTCGCGACGCTGAACTTCCGGCCGGGAATCTGTTTCGGGCTTTCGGTCGGAAAACATCGCTGTCATGTTATGGTGGCTCTTCCTTACGACCTCGGGGCAATCAAGCTCGTCAAGGTACTGTCTAGTTCTGGTTGACGCAACATGCTGCAGAATACTGACGCGACGGCGGACTACAGTAGTCTTAATAGACTGATAATCATAACGATCGATTAACTATTCCGGGGGCCGCCGGAGAGGGCGCTATGGAGGACGCCGGCTGCGCTCGCCAACGACGCGTGAACAGCCGCCATTCTTGCTGGGGTCATCCAGGCGGCCCGTCCAGAAAGCGAGAGAGCGGCGATCACGTGGCCATGATGGTCGCGAACCGGGACGGCGAGACATTTCAGGCCCTCCGCAATCTCCTCGTCATCGACCGCGTAGCCCCGGGCCCTGACCGCGCCGAGATGCTCGCGCAAGGCGTCTGGCTCGACGATCGTATTGGCCGTCAGGCGGATGAACGGACCGTTTGCGAGATACTCGTCCAGATCCGGCTCGGACAGATGCGCGAGGAGAATCTTGCCGACGCCGGAGCAATAAGCTTCGAGTTGCATACCCTGGCGGGCGAACGCCGCGGCGCTTCCCGCACCGGCCTTGACCAGATAGGTCACCATGCCGCCTTCCATGATGGCGAGGTGGACATCCTGGCGAAATCGTCGCGCGATCTGGGCCACCGCGGGACGCGCGAGCCGCGCCAGCATCTGCAAAGGGTCGGCGCGCCCCGCGTAATCGACGAGCCTGGGGCCGGCCAGATAGCGGCCGCGCCCGACGCCGATCAGCAGCCCGTTTTCCACGAGCTCGGCGATCAGGCGATAGGCGGTTGCCTGGGGAATGCCGACCTCGCGGGCGATCGCCACGATGGAGCGATCGCCGCCATC
>CAIUCF010000057.1 GCA_903897565.1 uncultured Rhodospirillales bacterium
AAAATCATTGCAACCGGAATTGCGATCCGGCTTTGTCGAGGGGCAATAGCGGAGACGAACATGAACAGCAGCGCTACCGGCCAATCACCCATCAAGGGCTGGTGCCTCCCCGCCTTCGCCGAGGTCGCCGCCGCGTTCAGCGCGAATTTCTCGGACCGCGAGGAGATCGGTGCCTCGGTCTGCGTGTTCCATCGCGGCGAGCAGGTCGTCAACCTGTGGGGCGGCGTCGCCGATCCGCAGAGCGGCCGCGCCTGGGACGAGGACACGATCTGCATCATCTGGTCGGCGACCAAGCCGGCGACCGCGCTGTGCATCCATCTGCTGGCCGAGCGCGGGCAACTCGACCTCGACGCAGCCATCGCCGAGTACTGGCCGGCATACGCGGCCGAAGGCAAGGCAACGACGACGACGCGGATGGTGCTCGACCATACCGCCGGCGTGCCGGTGGTCTCTGCGCCGCTCAGGCCCGATTGCCTGCTCGATCCCGGCTATATGGCCGAGCAGCTCGCCGCGCAGGCACCGTTCTGGGAGCCCGGTTCGCGCACCGCCTACCACCCGCTGACCGGCGGCTTCATTCTCGCCGAGCTGATCCGACGCGTCGACGGCCGCGATCTCGGCCGCTTCTTCGCCGAGGAGATATCCTCCCCGCTCGGCCTCGATTTCTGGATCGGCCTGCCCGAGGCGCAGGAGCCGCGCGCGGCGCCGATCATCTCCTATCGGCCGCCGCGCGACGAGCCGCCCGGCCGCTTCCTGCTCGAGGCGCGAAGGATCGGCTCGCTGCAGAACCTCTTCCTGTTCAACCATGGCGACTGGAAATCCAAGCGGGTCAATACGCCCGAGGGCCGCCAGGCCGTGATCGGCGCCGCCAGCGGCATGACCAATGCCGCGGGCTTGGCCGGGCTCTACGCCGCGCTGCGTCCCGGCGGCCCGCTCGGCTTCAGCGAGGCGACCCTGGCGAGCTTCGGCACGGCCAGCTCGGCCACCCATCTCGACGGCATGCTGCTGCAGCCGCTGCGCTTCGGGCCGGGTTTCATGCTGCGCATGGACAACCGCACCCATGCCCGCGGCGATTCCCTGCTGATCGGCCCGCGCGCCTTCGGCCATGTTGGCGCCGGCGGCTCGGTCGGCTTCTACGATCCGGACGCAGACTTGGCCTTCGCCTATGTCATGAACCGGCAGGGCCCCGGGTTTCTTCTCAACCCGCGCGGCCAGTCGCTGGTCGACGCCGCCTATGCCGGGATTGCCGGCTGACTGGCTTCGCGCCACTATCTCCAGCCAACCCCTAAGGAAGATTGATCATGAAGATCTACGACTGGCACGCCGCGCCGAACCCCCGCCGCCTCCATATCTTTCTTGCCGAGAAGGGCATCAAGATCGACCTCGTCGAGGTCGACCGCGAGGGCGGCCGCCCCGCCGCCTGGTATGTCGAGAAATTCCCCCATGCTCTGGTGCCGATGCTCGAGCTCGATGACGGCACCTGCATCGGCGAGGTCCCGGCGATCTGGCGCTATTTCGAAACACTGCAGCCGGAGCCGCGCCTGCTCGGCGTCGACGCCAAGGACATGGCACTGGTGACGATGTGGGAGGCCCTGGCCCGCGACGACGGCATCAACCGGGTCGCCGAGGTGTTCCGCAATACCCATCCGGCCTTTGTCGATCGGGCATTGCCGGGCAGCGCCGAACCGGTGCCGCAGCTGGCGGAACTGGCCCAGCGCGGCCGCGAGGGTGTCGCGAGATTCTTCAAGAAGTTCGACACCCAGCTCGCGACCAATACCTATGTCGCCGGCGAACGCTTCAGCGTTGCCGACATCACCACACTCTGCGTCGTCGATTTCGCCAAACGCGTCGGCATCGAGATCCCCGAGGACTGCACCAACCTCAAACGCTGGCACGCCCTCGTCAGTGCCCGGCCGAGTGCTGGCGCGTGAGGCACTGAA
>CAIUCF010000058.1 GCA_903897565.1 uncultured Rhodospirillales bacterium
TCTCCGGGATCCTGGCGGCGGTCGTCCATCGTGATCGTACGGGGGAGGGCCAGCAGATCGATGTCGCCTTGCTCGACGTCCAGGTCGCGATGCTCGGCAATCTCGCCACCAACTACTTCGCCACCGGCAACGTTCCCCGTCGCTGGGGCAACGCCCATCCCAATCTCTGCCCCTACCAGTCCTTCGCGGTCGCCGACGGCCATCTCATCGTCGGCTGCGGCAATGACGGCCAGTTCCAGCGGCTGTGCGAGGTCGCCGGCCATCCCGAACTTGCCCGCGACCCGCGCTTCGCCGGCACCCGCCAGCGCGTCGAGAACCGCCCCGAACTGATCCCGATCCTCGAAGACATCATGCGCACCCAGCCGCGCGCCTGGTGGATCGAGCGTCTGGAGGCCGCCGGCGTGCCCTGCGGCCCGATCAACACCATCGACGAGGTCTTCGCCGATCCCCAGGTGGTGGCGCGTGGCTTGCGGCGGGATCTGGAACTTGCCGACGGCACACCGGTCGCGACGGTGGCCAATCCGCTACGGTTCTCGGGCACCCCGCTCGGGCCGTGGCAGGGCCCCCCGATGCTGGATCAGCATGGAGAGGAGATCAGGGCGGGGCTGAAGGGCAGGGATGGATGAGGAAACGGCACGATGTTCCTGTTTTGTTCTTGACTGTCTGGCCCGTTATCCGGTAGATTGATCCCTTCCAAATTCACCCCTCAATGGCCCAGCTATCGGCCGAGGGTAGTCTTGGAGGATGAATGCGCGTTGCCGAACATCGACGCCACTGGTCTGAACGAGATCGCGGGCGTTCTCTCCACGCAGTGATTTCCTTTTCGGAGGATTGCCTAGAGCTTGGAGCCGGAACTATTCTGGCGAAATTCCCAAGATCAGGCTCGGTCTCGGAAATCGGGGTATCGAAGGCGCATGACGCGCGCATTCTTGCGCTCTTGGGCGCGGCGTACCGGCGCACGCTTCCCGTGACAATTCTCGGTAATATCCAGCGGGCTGGACGGGAATGGGTGCGCGGGGAGAAATGCCTTGGACAGATCCATCTAGCGCTCTCGGGCCTGTCGAAGCTCGAGCCGCGCGAGGAGGCGTCGTATCGGCTCTTCATGGCCGATCAGCTCATGGCCGACGGCATTGCCCCACGCGACATCCTCCGCGCTCTCGAGCTCGATACCGCCGAGCTCGACTCCCTGGACAAGCTCTATGATGCCAACGAGCCTCGGGTTCCCCCGGGGAGCGGTCGGCCCAGTGGCGAATGGACCGTCGGCGGTGTCGCTCGCGAGGTCGTGGCGAGGGCACGATCTCTCCTGGACCGGTCGCTGACGGTCGAGGAACTCGGTGCGTTGAGCCGGTTCGCTGCCCGCTTCACGAACCCAGTCGTCGCTTTTGCCACGGGTTTTATACCCAGCCCCTCGGCTCCTGCTCCGGTCAAAGGAGTGCTGCCGGGGCGACCGGATCTGGGGTTCGTATGGCATCAAGATGAGGGCCGTTTGGTGCTCTCGCGCAAGGTCGGCGATCGTGACGTGCCCTTTGTGGAGGCGCATTCTGATAGTGACGGCATTTACAGCGATCACCGCGGCCGGCCGCTTGCACGCGTGCTTGACGGCCATCTTATCGTCGATATCCGTGCGGCGACGATCGACGAACTTTCGTTCGCGGGAGATGAGCCGAATTCCGATAGCGACCGCGACGAGCCAAAGCTCTGTCCCGCGCCCAAGCCCGACAAGAAGGGACGAAACGGCGACGAAAAGAACCCGGCATATCAAAAAGACCTCGATTACGAGGATCAGATCAAGAGGATGGTCAATCCCGACCATCCGACCCCGCGCGGCTTTGGGGTTCAGCTGCCGAACCCTTTGAAGGCGGGTAAGCTCGTCTTCTATGACGACTGCCAGCGCCAGACGACGATCATGTTCGACTATAAGGGTACGGGCTACGCCAAACTCCTGGCCAGCGGTTATGACTTTATCGTCAGGAATGTCGAGGCGGGATGGGTCGACCAGGCGACACGGCAGATCGACGCCAGCGGTGGTCGCCCCGTCGTCTGGGTTTTCGCCGAGGCGGCAGCCGAAAGCGCGGCCCGCCAGTTATTCGACAAGGACGAGAAACTCGCGCGCATCGAAACCATCTGGATCCCGACGCAGGAGACGCAGAAATGACCGGAAACCAGTTTCTTATTCAAGGAGGATGGGAATCCCGGGCCGAAGATCCCGCAGCCTTGGCGGACGGTATGCTTCGAAATATCGATGCCTTGCGTGCCATCATTCCCGATTATGGTCCCTGGTGGGTCGCGAATTTGAAGACGGGTGCCGCGATACCGCTGGAGAAGGCGCGGCCGCGAATGAAGGCGATCGTTGCAAGCCGGCCAGAAGTCTATGACGATGGTGAGCCTGTCGAGGGGGGCATCCACACCGTCATTGCGCGAAACGAAAGAAACAACAGTGCGAAATCCCTCTGCATCACGCTCAGGGGCGGCGCCGCAAATCCCTATTGGAGATACCCGAATAAGGTCGAAATCGAGACGGGCGACAACGAGTTCCCCGATCCTTCGATCGTGAGCTACCCAGTATTCAAGGCTGTGACCCTGGCCATGGTGGAGGTTTGGCGGGTGGCCTTTGCCCGGGTTTTCTCGCGCGCCGTGATGTCCGATTGGCGAAAGCGAACCTACCGCTTCGACTTATCCTGGATGACCTATCTCTCGGCACCTCTGGCCGCCCAAATCACGCCGCCTGCGGGGGTCGTGACGGAGCGCTTCGAGAATGGAGGCCTCCTCTTGATCGCGGCGGAGGAAACGTTCGACGTCGATAATATCCAACACATGGACGCCGCCCGGGCCATTCGCGATGCCCTGGAGGCCCTCGATGCGATTCCGGATCAGTTGAAAAAGTGGTGACCGCGGACGCTTCAGCACACCCCTCACTTCTTCTTATCAAACATCACCAGTTCCCCCTTGCTCTTCGTGCTCGTGATAAAGATCGCCAGCAGTTTCGCCGGCTCGGTATCGCTGGCGTTCTCGCTCACGCGGTGATGGGCGTGGGGTTGTTCCGACCAGCTCTGGCCGGCGTGGAACACGGTGACGGGGCCGTCATCGACCTGGCTGCGGATCGCGCCGGACACGACATAGGCCATGACGAAGGCGCTGCCGTGGCGGTGCGGGGCGGTCTTGGCGCCCGGCGGGTAGTCGACGAGCAATGCCGTCACCGTCTTGCCGGGGATATTGGGGATCGCGTACTGGAAGGCCGGGGTGATGGTGCCGTCGACGGCCTTGGCGGGCGATGCGGTGACGAGCGCGAAGGCGGCAAACGCGATGAGCGGGGCGAGGGGCGAGAGTTTCATGGTCGCTTCTCCTTTTAGGTCGCTGGTCGAAGGATACGACAATTTCCGGGCCGCCGCGAGGGCGCCGACAATTGCTCCCAACCCGTGAACGAAGTCGGGACCCATCGCGCGAACGATGTGCTATATCGTTCGAACCAATAAGAAACCTCGGAGGAATACAGATGACGACGGATTACCGGAAACTTTTCGCGCTCGACGGCAAGGTCGCCCTGGTCACCGGCGGTGGCCGCGGCA